>NZ_JBSHDN010000012.1:0-68521 GCF_053616335.1 Nocardiopsis sp. NPDC055824 | reverse complement strand
GGCGGCGCGAGTGGTCCCGCGCCGCCGCCCCCGTACGGAAGGGGATTCAGTCCTTCCACTCCTGGATCATCGTGTCCGAGGCGTGCACGCACATGAGGCGCAGCCGCCCGGTGCCGGTGTTGGTGAACCCGTGCCACACGTGGGGCTGCACGACGGCGGTGTCACCCGTCCTGGCGACGATCCGCTCCTCCCCCACCATGATGGTCGCCTCCCCCTCCAGGACCGTCCACGTCTCGGTGTACGGGTGGCGGTGCAGGCCGGGGCCCTGGCCGGGGTCGTTGTCCACGAGGAAGAAGGAGATTCCGGAGCCGTGGAGGTAGCCCTCGAACCGCAGAGTCCGGGAGTCGCCGACCAGTAGTTCCCCGGCGGGCACGACAGCCGGCGCGTTCACATCGCTCATGGTCCTCACACCTCGAACTGGAACTCGACGACCGGCCGCACCTCGACGGGGCCGGCGGTGGCTGAATCGTGGTGGTACAGCAGCGCGAACTGCACGGTTCCTCCCGGGGGCTTGTCCTGATGCCTCCACTCTGGTGCGTCGGCCCCGAGCGCCTCTACTCTTTCGATATGGGTCGAAACCTGGTCCGGTTCCGGATCGGCGCCACGGACATCTCCTCCATCCGTTTCGGCATCTCCCCCGGCCACGAGCTGTGCCACGCGGTCCGCGTGCTCCAGAACCCGCCGGACCACCCCTTCCAGTGGGGCTGGCTCCGCTCGGTGCGCTCGGCCATGCCCCGGGGGGCCTTCGGGGTGCTGCGGACGGTGATCGGCCCGGAGGGCTACTTCCCCGACTTCCTCACCTCGACGCCGACGTGGGACATGGCCCCGGCCGACGAGGTCGAACGCCTGCGCCGGGTGCCGGCCGAGTCCGTCCGGGCGGACCTCACCAAGGTGCTCGCCCGGTCGGAGGGACTGCGCCACCGGGTCATCGCCGACATGTTCGCCCACCCGGAGCGGACCCGGGCCCAGGTGGCGGACGCCTGGGAGGAGGTCTGGGAGGCCGCGCCGGCCCCGCACTGGCCCCAGATCCGACGGCTCATCAGCGCCGACATCGACCTGCGCGTGCGCCGCGTGGGCGTGGACGGTGTGGCCGCGATGGTCGGCTCGCTCCACGGCTCCGTCGCGTGGCACCGCGACGCCATCGAGATCGAGATGCGCAAGCACAACGAGGAGGTCGACTGCGAGGGCAGCGGGGTGGTGCTCGTGCCCTCCGTCATGAGCACGCCCCGCTGCTCCGTGCTCACCGAGCCGCCCGCGCAGCCGACGCTGTTCTACCCCGTGCTCGGGCTCTCCGCGTCGTGGACGCAGGAGCGCTCGGCGGTCGAGGAGTCCCTGGTGGAACTGCTCGGTTCGGGCCGAGCCCGTGCCCTGCTGTCCCTGGACGGCCCCCGGTCGACGTCGGAGGTCGCCGACGCGTGTGCGACGGCCGTGTCCACGGCGTCGCACCACCTGACGATCCTGAGAAAGGCCCAGCTGGTCCACAGCCGGCGCGACGGGACGCGGATGCTGCACGCCCGCACCCCGCTGGGCGAGGCCCTCCTGGGAGCGGGCGTCTGACCCGCCCGGGGCGCGCCGTACCGATCCGCCCTCCTCCGCCGGAATCACGGTGTCGGATCCTGTGTTGTCATGCGTGCCGCCGGGCGCCCCCGCCCCCGGAACCCGGTGGCCCCCGACCGGAATCGCCGTGTCCACCCCGGGCGAACGCCCGGCCCGCGCACCGGTCCCGGCACGCAGCCGGTCTCCGGCCCGGTCCGCACGGCCGGGAAGTGCCACGCAGCGCGAAGAACCCCCACAGATCCCGCCGCCCTCCCCTGAGGAGGGCCGCCCCCAGGAGGAACAGATGATTCTCGTCACCGGCTCCACCGGCAGCATCGGCCGACACCTCGTCCGCATGCTCGCGGACGAGGGCGCCCCTTTCCGGGCCCTGGTCCGCGACGAGGAGAGGGGGCGGCGCCTGGGCTGCGACTTCGTGGTCGGCGACTTCGACGATCCCGACTCGGTGGCGAGAGCGCTGGAGGGGGTCGACCGTCTTCTGCTCAACAGCGGCGGCGCGCTTCCCGTCGCCGGTCCGCAGCCGATGGTCCGCCAGCAGGTGGATGCCGTCGACGCGGCCCGGCGTGCCGGGGTGGCCCGGGTCGTGAAGGTATCGGCCTGGCGGCCGCTGCCCGGATCGAAGCTGTCGGTACGGGCCCACTGGGAGATCGAACAGCACCTCACCGCCTCCGTCCCGGGCTGGTCCCTGCTGCGGCCCACGGGCTTCATGCAGAACTTCTTCACCGGAGAGGGCGGCTTCGCCACCGGCGGCGCGGTGTCCGGCCCCTACGGCGGGGGCAGGGTGGCCTACGTCGACGCCTACGACGTCGCCGCATGCGCCGCGGCCCTGCTGACGGGTCCGGCCGTGGGGAACGCGGCCTACGACCTCACCGGCCCCGAGGCGCTGACGCACGAGGAGATCGCTGCGAAGCTCGGCGTCCCGTTCCACGACCAGACCCCCCGGGAGGCGGGAGCCGCGCTGCGGTCCCAGGGGCTGCCGGACTGGTTCGTGGACGATCTCCTGTGGCTCTACGCGGACATGGGCTCGGGCACGATGTCCGAGGTGACCACGGTGGTGCGTGACCTGACCGGCCGCGATCCCCGGTCCTTCGACGAATTTCTGGCCGCGCGGGCCTAGCCGCGGCCCCGGGCGCGCACGCCTGCCTCCAGGGCGGAATCGGCCATGGTGGAAGGGGTGTGAAGAGCACAGGGGGCTTGAAGGGAGCCCACGTGATCGGAGGAGAGCTCCGCGTCACAGGTTCGCGAGAGGGTCGCCCGTCCGTGTCGGACCGGCGGGGGAAGGAAAAATCCGTCCTTCCACTCTCAACGTATAGCGCACCCGGGGGCTTGCGGCAAGACCCGGGTCGTGCCCCAGAATCATCCCTCGTGGCCGGAACACACGGTTCCGGGAACCACGACACGCGTGTGCCGTCGCAGGTCGGGCGGGGCGCGCGCGGACGCCGTACCGGCGGGAAAGGCGGTCGGTCGCGGGCACCCCAGGAGGTGCGGGCGGCCGGGACGCCATGACGAGGGACAGGGGCACTCATGATCGACGTGATCGTGGTCGGCGGCGGGCCGACCGGCCTGATGCTGGCCGGCGAGCTGCGGCTGCACGGCGTTGACACGCTCGTGCTGGAGAAGCTGACCGAGCCGACGGGGCACTCCCGCGGGCAGGGCCTGCACGCGCGCAGCGTCGAGGTGATGGACCAGCGCGGTCTGCTGGACCGGTTCCTCGCGGTCAGCGAGAAGTTCCGGATCGGCGGCCTCTTCGGGGGCGTCACCAAGCCGTGGCCGGAGCGGTTGGACACGGCCCACCCGTACGGTCTCGCCATACCGCAGCCGGTCACCGAGCGGCTGCTGGAGGAGCGCGCCCTCGAACTGGGCACGCGGATACGGCGCGGCTGCGAGGTGGTCGGCCTGGACCAGGACGAGGACGGGGTGGACGTCGAGCTGGCGGACGGCGCCCGCCTGCGCTCGCGCTACCTGGTGGGGTGCGACGGCGGGCGCAGCGCGGTGCGCAAGCTGGTCGGGATCGGCTTCCCCGGCGAGCCCGCCAGGGTCGAGACGCTGCTGGGCGCCATGGAGGTGACCGCGGATCCGGAGGTGATCGCCGCCGCCGTCGCGAAGGTCCACAGGACCCAGCTGCGGTTCGGCCTCGCCCCCGCCGCCGAGGAGGGCGAGGGGGTGCACCGCGTCATCGTGCCCGCCGAGGGGGTGGCCGAGGACCGCGCGGCCGAACCGACCCTCGACGAGTTCAGGCAGCGGCTGCGGGCCTTCGCGGGCACCGACTTCGGCGTGCACTCGCCGCGCTGGCTGTCCCGCTTCGGCGACGCCACCCGGCAGGCCGAGCGCTACCGGGCGGGCCGGGTGCTGCTGGCCGGGGACGCGGCGCACATCCACCCGCCCACCGGCGGGCAGGGGCTCAACCTGGGTGTGCAGGACGCATTCAACCTCGGCTGGAAACTGGCCGCCTCGGTCGGGGGCCGGGCGCCGGAGGGGCTGCTGGACAGCTACCACGAGGAGAGGCATCCGGTCGGCGCCCGCGTGCTGGACAACACCCGCGCGCAGATCACGATGCTGGGCGCGGACCCGGGTGCGGCGGCCCTGCGGGAGCTGTTCTCGCGGCTGATGGACTTCGAGGAGGTCAACCGGTACGTGACCGGCATGATCACCGCGGTCGACGTCCGCTACGACTTCGGCGAGGGGCACGAGCTGCTCGGCAGTCGGATGCGCGACGTGGAACTGAATCGGGGCGGCCGCCTCTACGAGCTGATGCACGGGGGCCGGGGGCTGCTCCTGGACCGGACCGGGCGTCTCTCCGTCCGGGGCTGGGCCGACCGCGTCGATCACGTCGAGGACAACGGCGGGGAACCGGACGTGCCTGCCGTGCTGCTGAGGCCGGACGGGCACGTGGCGTGGGTGGGCGAGGACCAGCAGGAGCTGGTCGGACCGCTGTCGAGGTGGTTCGGCGCCGCCGCGGACTGAGCCGTCGGTCACCACCCGGCAACGGCCGGAGGGGCCCGTCCTCGGACGGGCCCCTGCGGCGTGTCCACGCCCGGTTCACCGGGTGGGGTCGGCCGTCCGGTGGCACCGCGCGTGGTCTGTGCGGGTCGTTCAGGGCCCCGTTCCGCCGTCGGCGAGTCGGTACCGCAGCGCACCCGAAGGGCAGCGCCGCACCACTTCGACCAGCCGTTCGGCGGTGGCGCCGTCCGGCCGGATCCACGGGCGCCGAGCCGTGTCGAACACCTCGGGCAGGCCCCGGACGCATTCGGCCGCGTGCCGGCAGCGCCCGGCCTCGAAGGTGACCGTGACCGACTGCCCCTCGTACGTCTTCTTCCCGGATCCGCCGTTCATACCGGCCTCCGTGGCCTCCGTGTCCGACCGTTCAGTCACTGACCCTGCTCCGGGACTGGTACAGCAGGTCCTGGTACTCGGGATGACGGGCGATCCAGCCCGCGAAGAAGGGGCAGGTCGCGAGCACCCGCAGGTTCGCGGACCGTGCCTCGTCGAGGGCGGTGCGGGCCAGTGCGGACCCGATCCCCCTTCCCTCGTACTCCGGCGCGACCTCGGTGTGCACGAACGCGACGAGTTCCGGCGTGCGGATGTACCCCGCGATGCCCGCGACACCGGGTCCTCCGTCGACGCGGGCCTCATAGCGCTTGGCCTCGGGCGCATCGCTCACTTCGACTGCCATACGGCCTCCTCCTCGATCGGTCGGCCGGGCGTCACGCCGACCCCATAAAGATGATGCATCAACATATTCACACGGCGCGCCGGCAGCAGCGCCGTCTCGGCCTTGACCCGCGGGCCCCGCGGCTCCGAGCGCCCGCCCTCCCCGAGGCGGACCGGCGTCCGTCCCCGGTCGTGTCAGACGCCGCCTCTGGAGCGACTGGCCAGCAGCTGCGTCTCCCACGCGAAGGCGACGCCGGTGGCGCCGGCGTGCTGCGTCTGGACCTCGATCATGCCCTGCACGGTCTCCTCGCGGGCCCAGTCGCGCTGCCACTCCCCCGCCACGGCCAGCCAGGTGATCGGCACCACGCCGGCCTGGACCATGCGCCGTACGGCCATGTCGTGGGCCTCCGCCGAGATGCCGCCCGACGCGTCGGTGACGACGAAGACCTCGAAGCCCTCGCCCGCCGCCTGGATCGCCGGCATGGCGACACAGATCTCCGTCCAGAGACCGGCGATGACCAGCTTCTTCCTGCCGGTCGCCTTGACGGCGTCGACGACCCGCTCGTCCTGCCAGGTGTTGATGAACGTACGGTCGATCGGCTTCTGCTCCGGGAACACGTCCTGCAGTGCCTGGAGGAGGAAGCCGCCGCGCTCCTCCAGCACCGTCGTCAGGACGGTCGGAACGTCGAACACCTTGGCGGCCTTGGCGAGGCCGACGACGTTGTTGACGACCATCGACGGCTCGTGGCTGTTCAGGTTGGTGAACTGGAAAGGCTGGTGGTCGATCAGGACGACGACGCTCTCCTCGGGCGTCAGCAGTGCCTGAAGTCCGTTCTTGGCTTCGGTGCTCACAGGGGGGTTCCTCTCGAGGTTCTCGTGTACCGGGGGCTCGGCCGGAACGCCGTCGGTCTCCACGCGGGTGATACGGGCACGCGCGTCCGCACCGGAGCCCCGACGACCGGGCCGGCCGACGACACGCGTCCTCGGTCGACACGGCTCCGCGGACCGGCCCGACCTCCGCATGGGGACAGCCCTTCGCGTCGGTGACCGCACACCCCCGCCAACTAGGTGATGCGTCACCTAAATTAGCAGCATTGGATGACGTGTCAACCACATGGGAACCAGAATCCCCCGGGCGCAGATCCCCGTCCAGCAAGTTGATCAATCACCTATCGTTCCGATGATGCATCAACTACCATCGGGTGCCTCGCGCCCCCCGGGGGACGCGAGGCACCGCTCATGCGGACGCCGTCGGCCGTCGTGGGGGTGTGGCGGGGACCGACAGAACCACGGCCCGCCCCGCTCCGGAGAAGACGAGGGGTCGGGGCGCCCGTCCGCAGAACACGATCACGACCGCCTCCGCCCTCCGGCGGCACGGCGAAGGAAGCGAGAACCGATGACCAGCCCGTCGAAGACGAACTGGCCGAGCCTGCGGGTCTCGGACTGGACCCCCACACGCGACACCCTGCACATGTGGACCCAGATCGTGGGCAAGATCCGCATGGCCCACGCTCCGCTGATCAACCACTGGTGGCAGGTGACCCTCTACGTCAGCCCGCGCGGGTTGACGACCTCGGCCATCCCGTACCGCACGGGGGCCTTCGAGATCGAGTTCGACTTCGTCGGCCACCGGCTCGAGGTCCGCAGCAGCGACGGCGGCTCGCAGAGCCTCCCACTGCGGCCGATGCCGGTCGCCGAGTTCTACGCCCGGGTCCTGGACATGCTCGACCGGCTCGGGATCGAGGCGCCGATCCGGCCGCGCCCCAACGAGGTCGAGCCGGCGATCCCCTTCGCCGAGGACCACGAGCACGCCTCCTACGACGGCGAGGCGGCCACCCTGTTCTGGCGTCAGCTGCTGCAGGCGAACCGGGTGATCGGCGAGTTCCGGTCGCACTTCGTCGGCAAGGTCAGCCCGGTGCACTTCTTCTGGGGAGCGATGGACCTCGCCTGCACCCGCTTCTCGGGGCGGTCGGCCCCGCCCCACCCGGGCGGAGCGCCCAACTGCGGGGACTGGGTCATGGTCGAGGGCTACTCCCGGGAGCTGTCCAGCTGCGGGTTCTGGCCCGGCGGCGGCGAGGAAGGCGCCTTCTACTCCTACGCCTACCCCGGACCCGAGGGGTTCGCCGATCAGCCGGTCGGCCCCGAAGGCGCGTACTTCAGCACCGAGTTCCAGCAGTTCCTGCTGCCGTACGAGGTCGCCCGCGCCGCGCCCGACCCCGACCGCGCGGTCGCCGAGTTCCTCCGCACCACCTACGAGGCCGCCGCGGACCTCGGACGCTGGGACCGCCCCGCACTGGAGGACGACCCCCTCCGGTGGCACGGAACCCCTGCCTCCCGGGACTGACGACGGCTCTCGGCCGGACCGCCGGACCCCGCCGACAGGCCTCGCCCACGTTCCCGGAGGTCCGGTGCTCGGGCGGAACGGAGAACGGCCACACGCATCGCTGCGCGGTGCCGCCCCCGGAGGAGGGGCGGCACCTGCCATCCACCAGGAGACGGCGAACAGGGTGCGCCGTCGACCGGCGGCAGGACCGCCGCGGACCCCCGACCCCGGAGCCGGAGCGGTACCCGAACCGCAGCGGCCGGGGCGCGTCGCGCACCGCCCCGCAGAGGGCCGCACCTCCGTCGTTCCAGCTCAAGTGGATGAGATGTCAACTTCTTCGTTACACTGCGCCCATGAACGAGACGCCACGCTGGCTGGAGGCGGAGGAGAAGGCCGCTTGGGACAGCTTCATCCGCATGCAGGAGACGCTCATCGGGCGGCTGTCCCGCCTCCTCCAGGCCGATTCCGGGATGTCCGCCTCCGACTACATCGTGCTCGTCAGCCTCACCGGGACGAGTGAGGGGAGGATGCGCCTCCTGGAGCTGGCCAACCGCGTGAACTGGGAGAAGAGCCGAATGTCCCACCAGGTCAGGCGGATGGCCAAGCGTGGGCTCGTGGCCAGGGAGGAATGCCCCGACGACGCCCGCGGAGCATTCGTCGTCGCCACGCCGGCCGGCTACAAGGCGATCGAAGACGCCGCGCCCCTGCACGTCGAGCACGTGCGCCGTCTGTTCGTCGACGCCCTGACCCCGAACCAGCTCAGCACGTTCGCCCGGCTCTCCCAGCGCGTCTCGGACCACATGGAGAAACAGCCGGACTGAGCGGGCGGTACGGAGCCCCCGAGAGCCCGGCCCCGCGCCCGCGGAGAGCCGTTCCTCGCTCCCGAAGCGCCCGGCGGCGGTCCACGGCGGGGAGTGACTGCCCCTACCCGGCCGCGCCGCCCCGCACCGCCTCCGCGGTCGTCGATGCCGCCAGGGCAGTACCGGGCTCGCACCGAGCCGGGATCGTCCGGCAGCGAACGCGTATTTTGTTGATTGATCAACTTAATTTCGAGTAGCATAGTTGACCTATCAACCAAATGACGACGATGCCGCAGCGGAGCGCACACACGGCACCGCGTCCACCAAGGCAGTCGACACAGCGACCACACGGAGATGGATGCGATGCAGTTCGGGATCTTCACCGTCGGTGACGTGACACAGGACCCCGCCACCGGCCGGACACCGACCGAGCACGAGCGGATCAAGGCGATGGTCACCATCGCGCAGAAGGCCGAGGAGGTCGGGATGGACGTGTTCGCGACCGGCGAGCACCACAATCCGCCGTTCGTGCCCTCGTCCCCGACCACCATGCTCGGCTGGATCGCGGCGCGCACCGAGCGGATCGTCCTGTCCACGGCCACCACCCTGATCACCACCAACGACCCGGTGAAGATCGCGGAGGACTACGCCATGCTCCAGCACCTGGCCGACGGACGCGTGGACCTGATGCTGGGCCGCGGCAACACCGGCCCCGTCTACCCGTGGTTCGGCAAGGACATCCGCCAGGGCATCGACCTCGCCATCGAGAACTACGCCCTCCTGCACAAGCTCTGGCGCGAGGACGTCGTCGACTGGGAAGGCCGCTTCCGCACCCCGCTGCAGTCCTTCACCTCCACGCCCCGCCCGCTCGACGGCGTTCCCCCCTTCGTCTGGCACGGCTCCATCCGCTCGCCGGAGATAGCCGAACAGGCGGCCTACTACGGAGACGGCTTCTTCGCCAACAACATCTTCTGGCCCAGGAAGCACTTCCAGAAGCTGATCGGCCTGTACCGCAGGCGCTACGCCCACTACGGCCACGGCACCCCCGAACAGGCCGTCGTCGGCGTCGGCGGCCACGTCTTCATGCGGCCCAGATCCCAGGACGCCGTACGGGAGTTCCGTCCCTACTTCGACCGCTCCCCCCAGATGGGGGGCGGACCGTCACTGGAGCAGTACATGGACGAGACCCCGCTGACCGTCGGCAGCCCTCAGCAGGTCATCGACAAGACCCTCACCTTCCGCGAGAGCTTCGGCGACTACCAGCGCCAGCTGTTCAACGTCGACGGCGTCGGGGTCCCCCTGAAGACCGTGCTGGAGCAGCTCGACATCCTCGGCGAGGAGGTCGTACCGGTCCTGAGGGAGGAGTTTGCCAAGAACCGGCCGGAACACGTGCCCGGGGCGCCCACGCACGCCTCACTGCTCGCCGCTCGCGACGCCGAGGAGGCCTCCGCGACGGCGGCGGGCTGAGGCGCGACGACGGACTCGCGCGGCAGGTTCCCGCTCCGGGCGGCAGGAGCCCGCCGCCCCACGCCCGGCCCGCGGACGGGCCGCCCGACCGGTGCCCGCCCCGCCCGGACCGGGGCGCCGCCGTGTCCGCCACCGACCGACCCGAACACCATCCCCACCAGAGAGGTCCGCCATGAGCGAGCCACAGACCGACAGGACCGGCGCCGTCGTACACGTCGCGCTGGACGAGACACGCGCCGTCAGCGCCTACACCGTGCGTCTGGACGACGGCACCCTCGCCGGACGCGCGGACTTCGTCGACCCGCCCGGGGTACCCGGCGAGCGCGTCTTCTTCCACACCGAGGTCGCACCGGAGTTCGGCGGCCGGGGCCTGGCCGGGCTGCTGGTCGGTGAGGCACTGGCCGACAGCATCCGCAGGAACCTCACCGTCGTCCCCGTGTGCCCGCTCTTCGCCAAGCACCTGCGCAAGCACGGTGACGAGTACACGGCCCGGGGCGGACGGGTCCGCCGACCGAGGCCGGCCGACCTCGCCCTGGTCGAGGAGACGGTCAAGGACAGGGGTGACGCATGAACGCGGAGCGCCCCTACATCGACAAGGAGCACCCCGAGGTCTACGGGGCGATGGTCAAGGCGGCCGCGGCCTCCCGGTCCGCGGCACGAGAGGCCGGTCTGGGCGACGACACCCTCGAACTGATCAACATCCGGGTGTCCCAGATCAACGGATGTCCGACCTGCCTGGGCATCCACTCCGCCAAGGCACGCAAGGCAGGAGTGGCGCAGGGCACTCTGGACGTGCTGCCGGCCTGGCGCGAGGTCGCGGCGTTCACCGATGAGCAGAGGGCCGCGCTGGAGCTGGCGGAGTCCTTGACGGTGATCGATCCGACGATCGACCGACAGGCCCTCAACGCTCGTGCGGCGGCCCATCTGACCACCGCCCAGATCTCCGCGGTGGAGTGGACGGCCACCCTCATCAACGCGTTCAACCGCATCTCGATCGCCAGCGGGCACCCGGTGCTCGGACAGTAGGAGGAGGCGGTTCCCACCGCCGTGGCGGCCCCTGGTCCGACCAGGACGCCACGGCGGTGGGAGACGACCGTCTCCCACCGTCCACCGGGAGGAACTCGGGAGCCACGAGCGTCCGCCGCCCCCACGACGCGGGCCGACGATCCGCATCACCCCGGTCCACCCCCGCCCCGACCCCACCGGGAACGCAGAGAAGGGCCCACCTGATGGTGGACCCTTCTCTGACCTGCTATTCCTCTGTCGGGACGGCGGGATTTGAACCCACGACCCCTTGACCCCCAGTCAAGTGCGCTACCAAACTGCGCTACGTCCCGGCCGCTGGGCGGGCACCGTCTCCGGCCCCGCCGACGGAGAAGACTCTACCGCATCCGCCGGGACGTCCGCACCACGATTCGCCCCGCGCGGCCGGACCCGCCGCCGCGCGCCAGGGAGGGCAAGTTCGGTCAGGCGAACCCGGCGACGCCCGGAACATACTGGTCACATGACCGAGTCCACCTCCGGACGGGACCGTCTCCGGGAACTGCTCGACGCCGTCCTGGACGAGGAGAACCCCCGCCTCACCGACATGGCGGAGCACGCGTTCGCCTCCCCGTTCCACTTCACACGCCGCATGACCCGCGACACCGGGGAGGCCCCGGTCGCCCTCCGCCGCAGGGTCCTCCTGGAGCGCGCGGCCTGGCAGATCGGCCAGGGGAGCACCGTGACCGACGCCGCGTTCGCCGCGGGCTACCGGTCCGTCGAGGGCTTCATCCGCGCCTTCGGGCGCGCGTACGGGCATCCTCCCGGGGCCACCACACCGGGGAGCGCCACGTGGCTGCCCTCGCCGAACGGCATCCACTTCCACCCGCCGATCCACCTGTGGATCGAGGAGAACCCGAAGAAGGACACCGGCATGGACGTCCTCGCCCTCCAGATCCACCACGACGTCGACGACACCGCCCACCTGCTCCGCCTCGCCGCGTCGCTCCCCGAGGAGGTCTACCGGGAGGTGCGCGCCCCCGGGAGCACCGTCCTGGCGTGGGACGGCCCCGAGGAGTCGATCGCGGCCGTCCTCGAACGCCTGGTGCGGGCGAAGGAGGTGTGGCTCGCCTCGATCGAGGCCGCCGACCAGCCCGAACAGGGGGCGGACGATCCCGCGGCGCTCCTCGAACGGCACGAGGACGCGGCGGCGCGGTGGATCGCGGCCGTCAACGACATCGGCCGCCGCGGCGCCTGGGGCGACCGCCTGGTGGACGCCCTGTGCGACCCGCCGGAGAGCTTCGTCATCGGCAGCGTCGTCGCCCACGTCCTCACCTTCTCCGCGCACCGCAGGCAGCTCGTCCGGCAGATGCTGCGCTCCGCGGGCGTGGAGGTGGACCACGGCGACCCCATCGAGTGGCTCCAGGGCCGCCACCACGACCGGTAGGCCCGGAGCGCGCACCGCCGGGGCGCAGGGACCGGCACGACGGCCGCCGCCCCGGACGGCGGCACCACGGAGGAAGAACATGACCAGGACGATCTACAACACCGCAACCAGCCTCGACGGGTTCATCGCCACCGACGACCACTCCCTGGAGTGGCTGTTCGCCGCGGACCCGGGGGAGGCGAACAACGAGCACGCCGACTTCATGAAGAACGTGGGGGCGCTGGTCTCGGGCGCCCACACCTACGAGTGGATCCTGCGCCACGAGGGGGACGAGGCCTGGCCCTACGCCATCCCCTCCTGGGTGCTCACCCACCGCGACCTGCCCCGCGTCGAGGGCGACCTGCGCTTCGCGAGCGCCGACAGCGACCAGGAGCTGCGGGACCTGCACGCGGAGATGGTCGGGGCCGCCGGCGGACGCGACGTGTGGGTGGTCGGCGGGGGCGGGATCGCCGGGCGGTTCGCGGAACTCGGGCTGCTCGACGAGGTGGTCGTGTCCATCGCGCCCGTCACCCTGGGGTCGGGGGCTCCGCTCCTGGCCGGCCGGGTCGACCTCAGGGTCGTGGAGGTCCACCGCGCCGGGGACTTCGCCTGCGCCCGGTACGAGGTCGTCCGGCCCTAGGGCGTGTTCCGTGGATGCTGTCCGTCGCGAGCGGCGCATCCGGTGCGTTCATCGCAAGGCCGAAGAAGGAGTCGGGGTGGGGTCCTGTCGACAGATGAGAACGCCGCGAGGGGCGTGCCGGGGCGACGCGCAGCAGGGCGAGTGTCCGCGGAACACGCCCTAGCCCGGCCTCCCGGGGCGTCCTCGCGGCCCTGTCCGCGCGGACGCCCCGCCGGCCGGTCGCGCACGCGCCCCCGGCCGGGACCGCGTCGGCCTCAGCGGTCCGACCGCTCCTGCCGGTCGGCGCGGGCGCGGAACCAGTCGAGCATGAACCGCTGCGAGGCGATGCCGTAGTCGAGTGCCGCGCGCTGGTGGGCGACGATGTCGCGGTGCTCCTCCGCGACGTCCGTCGCGTCGAGGCCCCTGTCGAGGTCGGAGAGGGCGGCGAGGTCGTTCTCGATGCGCGCCGTGATGCGGCGCAGGACCGGCGCGCGTTCGTCCGGCTCCAGCAGTCCGAGGAAGAAGAGCCTGGACAGCGCCGCGGTCTCCAGGTCGGATCCGGTCGGATCCCCCGTCATCCAGGCGCGGAACTCCTCGCGGCCCGCGCCGGTCACGCGGTACACCTTGCGGCCCCGGCCCCCGGGCTCGACGCTGGCGACCTCGATGGCCCCCCGGGCGAGCAGGGAGTCGAGCGCACGCCTGATACTGCCGGAACTGGCGCTGTAGAAGAGCGCGACGCCGGCCTCGAACCCCTTGATGAGGTCGTAGAAGCTCTGCGGGGCGATCAGGAGCAGTCCGAGGATCACGTGGGCCATGGGACGAGTGTAGACCCGTTGACTCTCATAGACATGTCTAATAGTCATATAGAGACCGTCGGTCCCCGGACCCGGACGCCGAAGGCACGGCGACGGGCCGCCCCCCGCACACCAGGAGCCCGCGTGACACCACCGCCCGCCACCACCCGCGCCCAGGACAACCGGGTGCCCCCCGGCGTCGACGACCGCCTGACGCGCCTGCTGGAGAACCTCGTCGCGCGGCCCGGCATCCACCACGCCAACCTCGCCCTCGCGAGCGGCGACGGCGGGCTGCGCTGGTCCGCCGCCTCAGGGCCCGCCGACGACCGGCCGCCGCGCCCCGACACCCCCTTCTTCGTCGCGAGCGTCACCAAGCGCTTCATCGTCACCCTGGTGCTCCAGGCGCACGAGCGCGGCGAACTCGACCTGGCCGCGCCGATCGGCCGGTACCTGCCCCCGGAGGTGCTCACCGGGCTCCACGTCCTCCGGGGCACGGACCACACGTCCGCGATCACGGTCCGCCACCTGGCGAGCCACACGTCGGGGCTGCCCGACCACTTCGAGAGGCGCCGAGGCGGCCCGAGCCTGTACGAGCACCTCGGCCGGGGCCGGGACCTGGCCTGGACGTTCGAGGACACGGTACGGACCACACGCGAACTGCAGCGCCCCCACTTCGCGCCGCAGGACCTCGACGCGCCCCGGCAGAAGGCCCGCTACTCCGACACCGGGTTCCAGCTGCTCATCCGCATCGTGGAGACGGTGACCGGCCGGCCGTTCGCCGTCCTGCTGACCGAACGCGTCCTCGCCCCGCTCGGCCTGGCCCACACCTGGCTACCGGGGCACCGACCGCCGGACCCGGCGACCGCCGAGCCCTCGCCCCTCCACACGGGACGGCGCTCCGTCCGGCTGGACTCGCTGATCGCCTCCTCCAACGACCTGTTCAGCACCACCGCGGACCTTCTCGCCTTCCAGAGGGCGCTGCTCGGCGGCGAACTCCTCGGGGAGGCCCGCTCGCTGGCCGCGCTCACCGAGCGGCGCAACCGGCTGCGCAACATTCCCGTCCTCCGGTACGGCCTGGGCACCATGTTCTTCACCGTGGGACGGCTCGCGTCCCCGGTGGGCCGTCCCGTCACCCTCGTGGGCCACTCGGGGGCCACCGGGACGTGGCTCTTCCACTGCCCCGAACTGGACCTGCATCTGGTCGGCACCGTCGACCAGACCAGGGGGCAGGCCGTCCCCTTCCGGCTCATGGCGCGGTGCCTGGGAGCCTGGCGCACATGAGGACCGCCCCGCCGGACCGCGTCCCCGGCCCTCAGGCGCGTTCGGCGGCGTCCAGGTACCCGGCCGCCTCGGCGACCTCGTCCTCGTTGAAGACCGCGACGCCGTGGTCCCTCAGCAGCTGGGCCGTCACCCCCGCGCCCGCCAGCTTGCGTCCGCCGAAGGTCCCGTCGTACACCTCGCGGGATCCGCAGGACGGGCTGGACTCCTTGAGGACCGCCACCTCCACCCCGTGCTCCCGGGCGGTGGCGAGGGCCGCGCGGGCGCCCCGCACGAAGTGCTCGGTCACGTCCGCGCCCTCGGGGGTGAGGATGCGCGCCCGTCCGGCGAGCACGTCGGCCGCCGTCGCTCCGGGCTCGATCTCCGCGGGCGGGCGGGGCACGGGCAGCCCGCCGGCGATCTCGGGGCAGTGCACCACGAGCCGCCCCTCCTCCCGCCAGCGCGCGACCCGGTCGTCCCCGATCGCCTTGGAACGCCCGTCGTAGCGCACCCTGCGCCCCATCAGACAGGCGCTGACCAGTACCTTGCGCATGGGCTCCCTCTCTCCGCTCTCCCCCGCGCTGCCACGCTACCCCGGCGGCGACACGGCCGAACCGCACGGGTTAATCACAAAAAGTGATTAACCTGGTGCTTTGGGTGACACTTGGGTGGACTCACCGAGGGGGAGACGTGAGCGAGTCACAGCCTCAGGGCCGAAAGGCCCTGGAGACGGACCACAGGACGACCCGGAAGGCCGTCACCGCCGC
Source organism: Nocardiopsis sp. NPDC055824 (assembly GCF_053616335.1). Lineage (NCBI taxonomy): Bacteria > Bacillati > Actinomycetota > Actinomycetes > Streptosporangiales > Nocardiopsidaceae > Nocardiopsis > Nocardiopsis sp. NPDC055824. Next base: position 52,882 of record NZ_JBSHDN010000012.1, on the reverse strand, counting down.
CGCGATCGGCAACGCGACCGAATGGTACGACTTCGGCGTCTACAGCTACCTGGCCGTCACCATCGGGCTGGTGTTCTACCCCTCGCAGTCCCAGGGCGTGCAGCTCATCGCCACCTTCACCACGTTCGCCGCCGCCTTCCTGGTCCGCCCCCTGGGCGGCCTGTTCTTCGGCCCCCTGGGCGACCGCATCGGCCGCAAGCAGGTCCTCGCCTTCACCATGCTGCTCATGGCCGTGAGCACCTTCTCCATCGGGCTCATCCCGTCGGCCGCCACGATCGGCATCGCCGCGCCGGTCCTGCTGCTGGTCGCCCGCATGCTCCAGGGCTTCTCCACCGGCGGCGAGTACGGCGGCGCCACCACCTTCATCGCCGAGTACGCGCCCGACCGGCGCCGCGGGTTCCTGGCCTCCTGGCTGGAGTTCGGCACGGTCAGCGGCTACGTCGGCGGCGCCGGCATCGTCACCCTGATGACCCTGGTGCTGGGGCCGGAGGGCATGCTCGCCTGGGGCTGGCGCATCCCGTTCCTGCTCGCCCTCCCGCTGGGCGGCATCGGCCTCTACCTGCGGCTCAAGCTGGAGGAGACCCCGGTCTTCAACCAGAACACCGAAGGTTTCGCCAAGAACGCCGAGGGCGGGCACCGCAAGGGCCAGCTCCGGGAGACGGTCGTCGGCCAGTGGCGGACCATCCTCCTGTGCATCGGACTCGTGATGGTCTTCAACGTCAACAACTACATGGTGACCGCGTACATGCCCACCTACCTGGAGGCCGAGCTCGGCTACAGCGCCTCGCTCGCACTGGTCATGACCCTGGCCGCCATGGTGCTGATGCTGGTCGGGGTCACCCAGTTCGGGCGCCTCAGCGACCGGGTGGGGCGCAGGCCCGTCCTCGCCTCCGGGAGCCTCCTCTCGATCGTGCTGGCCCTGCCCGCGTTCTGGCTGCTGCAACAGGCCGGCGTGTGGGCCGTCGCCCTGGGCATGGTCCTCCTGGCGGTGACCCTGGTGCACTTCTCCGGAGCGGCCCCCTCCACCCTGCCCGCGTTCTTCCCCACCAAGGTGCGCTACGGCGCCCTGGCGATCAGCTTCAACGTGTCGGTGGCGCTGTTCGGCGGCACCACGCCGCTGATCGCGGAGACGCTCGTGCAGTCCACCGGGAACCTCTACTCCCCGGCCTGGCTGCTGATGATCGCGGGCGTGGTGGGACTCGTGGTGGTGTGGCACATGGACGAGAGCGCGAACCGGCCGCTCCCGGGCGCGCCCGCCATGGAGTCCGCGCCCCGCACCGCGCGGGACGGCACCCGCCTGCCCTACCCGAGGCCGAGCGGGGAGTCGGGGAAGTTCGTCCCGCCGAGCAACGTGCGCAGGCTGCCCTCCGACTCCTGACCGTGCCCGGCCCGGCAGCGTGCCCGGGGACACCCCGGCACACGACGAGGGGGAGCCTCTCCGTCGGAGAGGCTCCCCCTGTGCGTGCGGACGCCCCGGCTGTCGCGGGCCCGGGACGGGCCGCGCGACACCGCTCAGCGGCGCCGGTGCTTGCGGTCCGGACGCACGCTGCCCTTGGAGGCACGGCCCGGCGTCGCGCCCTTCTTCTCACGGATGCGCATGCTGATGTGCACCGGGGAGCCGTCGAACCCGAAGTCCTCCCGCAGGCGCCGCTCGATGAAGCGGCGGTAGTTGTCCTCCAGGAACCCGGTGGTGAAGAGGACGAAGTGCGGCGGGCGCGAACCCGCCTGCGTCGCGAACAGGATCTTGGGCTGCTTGCCGCCGCGCACCGGCGGCGGGGTCGCGGCCACGAGGTCCTTGAGCCAGTTGTTCAGCTGACCGGTCGAGATGCGCTGGTTCCACCCCGCCAGGCTGGTCTCGATCGCCGGGACGAGCCGCTCCATGTGGCGGCCGGTCTTCGCCGAGACGTTGACGCGCGGCGCCCAGGAGACGCGCGCCAGCTGGCGGTCGATCTCCTTCTCCAGGTAGTTCCGGCGATCCTCGTCGAGGATGTCCCACTTGTTGAACGCCAGGACCAGGCCGCGCCCGGCCTCCACGACCTGCTCCACGACCCGGATGTCCTGCTCGGCCAGCGGCTCGCTGACGTCCATCAGGACCACGGCGATCTCGGCGCGCTCCAGGGCGGTGCCCGTGCGCATGGTCGCGTAGTAGTCGGCGCCCTGCAGCGCCCGGAACCGGCGGCGGATGCCGGCGGTGTCGATGAACTTCCAGGTCTTGCCGCCGAGGTCGATCAGCTCGTCGACCGCGTCGCGGGTCGTGCCCGCCACGGAGTCCACGACCACCCGGTCCTCACCGGCGAGGCGGTTGAGCAGGCTCGACTTGCCCACGTTGGGGCGTCCGAGCAGGGCGATGCGGGGAGGGCCGTCCTCGCCCTCGTCCTCGGTGTCGCCGACGAGCTGCTCAGGGAAGGCCTCCACGACGGCGTCCAGCAGGTCGCCGGTGCCGCGCCCGTGCAGGGCGCTGATCGGGTAGGGCTGGTCGACGCCCAGCTGCCACAGGGCGAGCGCGTCGGCCTCCTGCATGTTGCCGTCGACCTTGTTGGCGGCCAGGATCACGGGACGCTTCGTGGCGCGCAGGACCCGGGTGACGGCCGCGTCGGCGTCGGTGACGCCCACGGTGGCGTCCACCACGAACAGGATGACGTCGGCGGTCTGCGCGGCGTACTCGGCCTGGCGCGCCACCATGGCGGCCAGCCCGCTGACGCTGGTCTCCCAGCCGCCGGTGTCGACGAGCGTGAACTTGGTGTTCTGCCACTCGGCGTCGTAGGCCACCCGGTCACGGGTCACACCCGGCACATCCTCGACCACGGCCTCGCGGCGGCCGATGATGCGGTTGACCAGGCTGGACTTGCCCACGTTGGGGCGTCCCACCACGGCCACCACGGGGAGGGTCGCGGGTTCGGCGCCGTCCAGCCCCTCATGGCCGACGTCGGAGATGTCGAAGTCACTCATGTACTGCTCCCGGTTCTAGGTCCCCGCGCGCCCAGGATGCGTGCCGCGAGGATGCGAATGGTCGACCTGTCCCGGAGATTCCGGGGCAGGCGTGTCCGCGCGGACGCCGACGGCGTCCGCGTACTGCCACGGGGGAGGAACCCCCGCGGATGTCCGTGTGTTCCCCCGAAGGGGTGTTCGTGACCGGTCCCACCGTGCCGCGGGTCCGCCCCGCGGCCCCGGATCGGCCCGTCCGCCCCGCTAGCGGGCGCCGGCCTCGTCGGCCAGCTTGACGACGAGGGCGACCACCTCGTCCAGGGTCAGCCCGGTGGTGTCGAGCTCGGTGGCGTCGGCGGTCTGCGTCAGGGGCGAGTGGGTCCGGCTGGAGTCCAGCTTGTCGCGCCGGGCCAGGTCGGCCTGGGTGGCGGCGACGTCGCTGGTCCGGACCTCCCTGCTGCGCCGCTGGGCGCGGGCCTCCGGGCTCGCGGTCAGGAACAGCTTGACCGGGGCGTCGGGAGCGACCACGGTCGTGATGTCACGGCCCTCGACCACGATACCCGCACCGGCGGCACGGGCTGCCGCGATGACCTCGCGCTGCGTGCGCACCAGCAGCTCACGGGCCTCGGGTACGGCGGAGACCGCGCTGACGCTGCCCGTGACCTCCTTGCTCCGGATCTCGGCGGCCACGTCGCGGCCGTCGACGGAGACCGAGGGCGCATTGGGGTCGGTGCCCATGGTGATGACGGGGCGCTCGACGGCGGCGGCCACCGCCGCGGCGTCCTCGACGTCCACGCCGTTGTCGAGCATCCACCAGGTCAGCGCGCGGTACATCGCGCCGGTGTCGAGGTACCGCAGGTCCCGCGCCTTGGCCACGCCCCTGGACGTGCTCGACTTGCCCGACCCGGAGGGACCGTCGATCGCGATGACGATGCCCTCGGTGCTGTCCTGCGCGCTCACTGCCGTTGACTCCTGGTGACGTTCACTTGTGCCGACGCCCAAGCGTACCCGTGGCAGCGGCCTGCTCTCGACTGGAATCGGCGGGTTCGTACGGCCCCGGCCGACCGGCGCCGCCCGGGACCGGGGGCGCCCTCGCGGGCGGGCCGGGCCGGAACCAGGCCCGGCGGCCCCGCACCCCGGGAAGGACGCTCCTGTCCCGGGAGGGGTCTCAGACGCCCGGGTGGACCGACCACCCGTCGGCCGCGAGCGATCGCGCGAACGCGTCCACCGCCTCGGGCAGCACGTACAGCTGCGCCACGCCCAGCGGCAGGCCCGGGGTGTGCTCGATGCGCACGTCCTCGATGTTGACCCCCGCGTCCGCCGCGGCGGCGAACAGACGTCCCAGCGTGCCCGGCTCGTCGGGGATGACCACGGGCATCACCGTGTACTCGGGCAGCCGCACCGTGCCGTGCTTGCCGGGGATGCGGCCGTGTCCCGACCTGCCCCGCTCCAGGAGGTCGCGCACCGGGGCGAGGGCCTCCGCCGGGGCCGGCCGGCTCGCCCCCGACGCGCCGGAGGCCGACCCGGCACGGGAGGCCGTGTCCCCGGCCGCGCCGTCCGCCTCCCCCGCCACCTCGCGCAGGGCGTCCGCGGTCGCGACGAGGTCGGCGGCCACCGCGTACAGCACCTCGGAGACCGGGGCCGCGTTGTGCGTGAGGATCTCCGTCCACATGGCGGGGTCGCCGCCCGCCACCCGGGTGACGTCCCGCACGCCCTGTCCCGCCAGGGAGAGGGCTGCGGTGTCGCCCGCCACCAGGCGCGCGGCCACCGCCGACGAGGCCACGTGCGGGGCGTGCGAGACCAGCGCCACGGCGCGGTCGTGCGCCCCGGCGTCCAGCACCAGCGGATCGGCCCCGCACAGGCGGGCGAGCTCCGCCACCGCCGCGACGGTCTCCGGACCGGCCTTGCCCGTGGGGCACAGCGCCCACGAACGGCCCAGGAACAGGTCGGCGCGGGCGGCACCGGGCCCCTGCTTCTCCCGGCCGCCCATCGGGTGCCCGGGAACGAACGTGGCCATGTCGCAGCCCAGCCGCTCGGCCTCGGCGAGCACGCTCGCCTTCACGCTCGCCACGTCCGTGTACACGTGGGCGAGCCCGCGGTCCTGGGCGCGGCGCAGCACCTGCGGGACGACGGCGGGCGGGGCGGCGACGACCGCCACGTCGGCGGGGGCCGCCGACGGGTCGGCGGTCTCGTCCAGGGGCCTGCCGGCGCCCAGGTCGCACGCCAGGCGCAGCGACGCGGGGTCCGGGTCCGTCAGGACGACGTCGACGTCGCGGGCGCGCAGCGCCAGGGCTATCGACGTGCCGATCAGCCCCGCCCCGATCACCGTGACCCGGCGCACCACGTCCCGGCGCCCCCCGTCCCCGACCGTGCCGCTGGTGTCGCCCACTGCTCCCCCGCCTCCGATGTGTGCTGGTCCCCCAAGCCTACGACCTGCCGGGGGAGCCGTTCCGCACCCTACTGCGCGATGTCCAACCGCAGCGCCTGGGCGCCGCGCAGGTACACGTGCTGCAACTCGGCGCGCGGGCGGTCCGTCTCCACGTGCGCCATCAGACGCACCACGCGGGGCAGGGCGTGCGGGACGGCGATCTCGGCCGCGCACATGAGCGGGACGTCGGTGAAGCCGATCTTGCGCGCCGCGAGCGCCGGGAACTCGCTCGTCAGGTCGGGGGTCGCGGTGAACAGGACGCTGATCACGTCGTCGGTCCGCAGGGCGTTGCGCCGCATCACCTCGGAGACCAGTTCGACCGTGGCCTCCAGCACCTGATCGCGTTCGTCCGCGTCCACCTGCACCGCACCCCGGATGGCCCGTACCGCCACGTTCGATCCCGCCTTGTCGTCGTACTCGTCGTTCGCGTGCCGCCCCCGGAAGCGGGAGCGGCGGCCGCCGCCCGGGAGACCCGGGCCGACGACCGCCGTCAACTGTATCTACAGCCGCCCCTACAGACCGGCCGCGGAGTAGAGCTCACTGACCTCGCGAGAGGTCAGGGCCCGCATCGTGCCCAGCTTGAGGGTGTTGAGATCGATCGGACCGACCTGGGTGCGCGCGAGGTCGGCGACCGGGTGGCCGACGGCCTCCATGAGGCGCCGCACGATGTGCTTGCGGCCCTCGTGCAGCCGGATCTCGACGAGCGCCTTGGGGGGCTCGTTCTCGACCACGCGGAAGGAGTCGACCTGGACCGGGCCGTCCTCCAGCTCGATGCCCTTCTGCACCTCGCGCACGACGCGGTGCGGGACCGGGCCCGGCACCATCGCGATGTAGGTCTTGACGACCTTGTAGCGCGGGTGGGTGAGCCGGTTGGCGAGCTCGCCGTCGTTGGTCAGCAGGATGAGACCCTCGGTCTCGGTGTCCAGCCGGCCGACGTGGAAGATCCGCTCCTCGGTCTGACCGGTGTAGTCGGCCAGGGTGGGGCGGCCCTCCGGGTCCCACATGGTGCTGACGACGCCGCGCGGCTTGTTGAGCGCGAAGTACAGCTTGTCCGGGGCGGTCACGACGCGCATGCCGTCCACGCGGATCTCGGAGGCCTCGGGGTTGACCCGGGCTCCGAACCTGCGCACGACCTGCCCGTCCACGCTGACGCGTCCGGCGGCGATCATCTCCTCGCTCGCGCGCCTGCTGGCGACGCCGGCCGCGGCGAGCGCCTTCTGGAGCCGGATGCCGCCCTCGACGTCGGTGTAGGTGTCGCGGCCCTCCTCGGCGCGGTCCTCGTCCTTGGGGTCGAAGTCGGCCCGCAGGGCGTTGAGGCGCTCGCGCGCCGCCTTCGACAGCTGGCTCTCGCTCTTGGGGCCGCCCGGCGTGCCCTCGCGCCCGCCCTGGGCGCGGCGCTCGTCGCGGGCCCGGCTCGCACGGTCCCCGTGGGAACGGCTCTCGCCGCGCCCCCGGTCGTCCCGTCCGCCCCGGTAGCCGCCTCGGTCGCCCTGGTAACCGCCGGAGCGGCTGTCGTCACGGCCGCCGCGGAACTCACGGCGCTCGCCCGAACCCTGACCGGCCGGACGGCTGTCCCGGTCCCCCCGGAAGCCTCCACGGCTGTCGCGGTCGCCACCGAACGAGCGGCGCCCGCCCGCACCCTGGCCGCCGCGGTCGTCGCGACCGCCGCCGGGGCCGCGGCCGCCGCGCTCGAAGCGCCCGCCGCCGCGCTGGTCGTCACGACCGCGGTAGCCACCGCGGTCGCCGCCGGATCGGTTGTCGCGGTCGCCGCCGAAGGAGCGGCGGTCCCCCGCACCCTGGCCGGCGCGGTCGTCGCGACCGCCGCGGTAACCGCCCCTGTCGCCCTGGTGTCCGCCGGGCCGGCTGTCGTCACGGCCGCCGCGGAACTCACGGCGCTCGCCCGAACCCCGGTTGTCGCGGTCCTCGCGACCACCGCGGAAACCGCCCCGGTCGCCGCCGCGGCTGCGGTCGTCACGGCCGCCGCGGAACTCACGGCGCTCGCCCGAACCCTGACCGGCGGGACGGCTGTCCCGGTCCCCCCGGAAGCCGCCACGGCTGTCGCGGTCCCCGCCGAAGGAACGGCCCTCAGCGCGGTCGTCACGGCCCCGGTAGCCGCCGCGGTCGCCACCGGAACGGCTGTCCTCGCGCCCGCCGCGGTAGCCGCCGCGGTCGCCCTGGTAGCCGCCGCGGCCGCGGTCGCGGTCGTCGCGGCCGCCGCCGAAGGAGCGGCGCTCGCCCGAACCCTGGCCGGCGCGGTCCTCGCGCCCGCCGCGGAAACCGCCCCGGTCGCCGCCGCGGCTGTCGCGGTCCCCGCCGAAGGAGCGGCGGTCCCCCGAACCCTGGCCGCCGCGGTAACCACCGCGGTCGCCCTGGTAGCCGCCGGCGCGGTTGTCGTCGCGGCCGCCGCGGTGGCCGCCGGAGCGGCTGTCGCGGTCGCCACCGAAGGAACGGCCCTCGCCGCGGCCCCGGTCGCCTCCGCGGTCCTCACGGCCCCGGTAGCCACCGCGGTCGCCGCCGGAGCGGCTGTCGCGGTCGCCGTGGGGGCGCCGGTCGTCGCGGCCCCGCGGGCCGCGCTCGTCACGCTGACCGCCTCGGGGGCGGTCGTCGCGGCGGCCGTGGCCACCGCGGTTGTCGTAGTCGCCGCGCTCACCGCGCGGGGCGTCGTCCCGCGCACCGCGGGAACTTTCATTAGGTGTGCTCACCGGTGTCGTCTAGACCTTCGATGTCGTCGGGGAGGAACGGCGCCAGATCAGGCAGCTCGTCGAGGCCTCGCAGGCCCAACCGTTCCAGGAAATAGGAGGTGGTCCGATACAGCTGCGCACCGGACTCTGCGTCGTGTCCGGCCTCTTCGATCAGGCCCCTCAGTACGAGGGTACGCATAACTCCGTCACAGTTGACACCGCGTACTGCGGAGACCCTGCCACGGGAGACCGGCTGCCGGTAGGCCACCACCGCCATCGTCTCCAGTGCGGCCTGTGTGAGCCGCACCTCCTGCCCCTCCCGGAGGAAGTGCTCGACGACGTCGGCGCATTCGGGGCGCGTGTACACACGCCACCCGTCGGCCACCGCCCTCAGGTCGAAACCCCGCCCCTGCTCGGTGTATTCCCGGGAGAGGTCCTCCAGTGCCGCGGAGACGACCGTGACGGGGACGTCCAACGCCTTCGCCAGTTCGTACTCCGACACGGGCTGGTCGACCACCATGAGCACGGCCTCCAGGTCGCGCCGCAGGGTGGGCGGGGCCTCGGCCCCGCCCACCCCGATCGTGTCCTCGCAGGTCACTTCCGCTCCTCCCCCGGTTCCACCGCGTCCGTCCCGTCGTACTCGCTCTCCAGCTCGACCTCGCCCTCACCACCGGTCCAGGTGACCAGCAGCTCTCCCAGGGGCTCGGGCTGGTCGAAGCCCACACTGGACGCCCGGTACAGCTCCAGCAGGGCCAGGAACCGGGCGATGACCTCGAAGGTACCGGTGCAGGCCGCCGTGAGCTCGGCGAACGTCAGCCGACCGTGCTCGCGCAGTTCGGCGACCATCAGCTCGCCCTGCTCCTTGACGGAGGTCTTGGTCTGGTGGATGTGGGTGACGGGCACGCTCGGCGCTTCCCGGGGCGTGAACACCAGTCCCGCCAGTGCCGCGAACTCCTGCGGGCCCAGCCGGAAGATCACCTCGGGCCTGAGCGCCGCGAACTGCTCCTCCAGGGGGACGGCGCGCGCGTAGCGGCGCCCCTGGGAGGCCAGCCGGTCGCGCATGAACGAGGCGACCTCCTTGTACGCCCGGTACTGGAGCAGCCGGGCGAACAGCAGGTCGCGGGCCTCCAGCAGGGCCAGGTCGGCCTCGTCCTCGACGTCGCCGCGCGGCAGCAGGCGGGCCGCCTTCAGGTCCAGGAGCGTCGCCGCGACCAGCAGGAAGTTGCTGGCCTGGTCCAGGTCCCAGTCGTCGCCGAACGTGCGGATGTGCGCGATGAACTCGTCGGTGACCTTCGACAGGGACACCTCGGTGATGTCCAGCTTGTGCTTGGAGATCAGCCCCAGGAGCAGGTCGAAGGGCCCCTCGAAGTTCTCCAGGTGCACCTGGAAGGCGTTCTCGTCCACCTCGGAGGTGTCCACCGGGCTCCGCTCAGCCGCCATGGCCGCGACCCCACGTCGTCTCACTCATGCGAACAAGGGTGTCACCGGCCGGACCCCACCGGTGACACCCGCACCCTTTCCGTCGTCGAACCGGCACCCCCTCCGGTACCGGTACGCGTCCCGGCCGCCGCTCAGCCCTCGGTCAGACGGCGTACCAGCATGCTGGCCTGGCCGTTCTCCTCGAAGTCGGCCAACAGCACCGCGACGGCCTCACGGACCAGGCGGCCCCTGTCGGCCGACAGTCCGTGCTCCGCCCTCAGCGAGAGCCGGGTCTGCTCCAGGGCCAGCAGCTCGGGCCCGGAGATGTAGACGGTGATCTTCTCGTCGTGGCGCTGCCGCCCGCTCGGCTTGGGAGCTCCGAGCACCTTGGTGCCGGACGTGCCCCCCGACGTGCGACGCGGCGTCTCGTTCCTTCTGCCCTGCTCCGGTGCCGTGTGCTGGCGTTCGGTCTCTTCCGGCACCTCCTCGGTGCCGCTGGGGCGGAAGAACAGCTCGTCCGCCCCGGGTAGGGTCACGCGCCGTGACCGCTGAGAGGCCACCTCGCCAGCACCTCCTTGGCCAGGTCCCGATAGGCGTTGGCCCCGGCCGAGGTCGAGTCGAACCTGGTGATGGGCTCGCCCGCCACGGTGGCGTCCGGGAAGCGCACGGTGCGGTTGATGACCGTGCCGTAGACCTTGTCGCCGAACCCGTCGATGATCGTGGACAGCACCTCGCGCGCGTGGAGCGTGCGCGGGTCGTACATGGTGCCCAGGAACCCGTCGATGACGAGGTCCTCGTTGAGCCGCTCCTGGACCTTCTGGATCGTGTCCATGAGCAGCGCCACACCGCGCAGCGCGAAGAACTCGCACTCCAGCGGCACGATGACGCCGTCCGCCGCGGTGAGGGCGTTGACGGTGAGCAGCCCCAGCGAGGGCTGGCAGTCGATCAGCACGACGTCGTAGTCGTTGATCACCGGGCGCAGCGCGCGGCCGAGCATCTGCTCGCGCGCCACCTCGCCCACCAGCTGCACCTCGGCCGCCGACAGGTCGATGTTGCTCGGGATCAGGTCCAGTCCGTCGACGTCCGTCTTGAGCAGGACGTCCTCGACCGTCACGTCCCGCTGCATGAGCAGGTTGTAGACGGTCAGGTCCAGCTCGCGCGGGTCGAGCCGGCCCAGTCCGACCGACAGGGCCCCCTGCGGGTCGAAGTCGACCAGCAGGACCCGTCTGCCGTACTCGGCGATGGCCGCACCGAGGTTGATGGTGGTGGTGGTCTTTCCGACCCCGCCCTTTTGGTTACAGAGTGCTACAATCCGTGCCGGGCCGTGTTCGTCCAGCGGCTCTGGCTCCGGATACTTGCGTTCCGGTCTCTTGCTGTGCAGGTCGGCCCCCGTGTTGCGTGTCGTCCCCCAGGGGTTGGTCACCGGGTCGGCGAGTTCCCTCTCGCCGACGGGTGCGGTATGCGCAGCCACGTCGTCCTCCGCCCAGTTCACAACCCTTGACCTCCCCTACGGGCCGACCGGGCCCGAAGGTGCCACACCCCCTGCGCCCGGCGGCCGTCGGAAACTCAATATGTCGACAGCAACGTACCTCTGTGCGGCGACTCTAGATCGCCGACACGGCGCACTTCAACGAAACGCATGGGTAGAATCCCACGCCTTCGCCTCCGGGGGAAATCGGGCCGGGCAGGCCCGTTGTTCCACTTCGCCCGCCGGACAGGCCTTTTCGTCGACATAGCGCCACGTCAGCGCCGTGCACGCGGATGACTCGAGGCATACACCTCACGCAAACGCTCCACCGTCACAAGTGTGTAGATCTGCGTGGTGGTGACCGAACTGTGCCCCAGTAACTCCTGTACGACGCGGATATCGGCGCCCCCGTCGAGCAGGTGCGTGGCGAAGGAGTGCCGCAGGGTGTGCGGTGAGACACCCCCGGCCCCGGCGCGCTCCGCGACGGCCGCCAGCACCCCCCAGCCGCCCTGACGGGTCAGCCTCCCCCCGCGGGCGTTGAGGAACAGGGCCGGCCCGCCCCGACCCGAGGAGGCCAGGGAGGGGCGGGCCCGCACCAGGTACGCGGACAGCGCCCGCCGGGCGTAGGAGCCCAGGGGGACCACGCGCTCCCTGCCGCCCTTGCCGCGGAACCGCACCAGGCCGACCGCCTCGTCCCCGCCGACCGCGTCGGCGACGTCGTCCACGTCCAGCCCGACCGCCTCGGAGATGCGCGCGCCCGTCCCGTACAGGACCTCCAGCAGGGCGCGGTCGCGCAGGGCGAGCAGCGCGGAGCGGTCCCCGGCGGGCGGGGCCGGGGCTCCGTCGGCCGGGCCCGCCGCGGCCAGGATGCGCTCCACCGTGTCCAGCGGCACCGCCTTGGGAAGCCGCATCGGCGGGGTCGGCGGGGACACATCCGCCGCGGGGTCGCTCCCGGCCCACCCCTCGCGCACGGCGAACCGGTGCAGACCGCGCACCGCGGCCAGGGCCCGCCCGGCCGACGCCGCGCCGAGCGGCGGACGCCCCTCCCCGCCCTCCCGCAGCGCACGCAGGAACCCGCCCACGTGGGCGGGTCCGACGCCCTCCGGGGAGGCGACCCCGGCGGAGGCCAGGTACTCGGAGTACCTTCGCAGGTCGCGGCGGTACGCCAGCAGGGTGTTCGCGGCCAGTGCGCGCTCGGCGCTGAGGTGGTCCAGGAACGCCGCGCACACCTGTGCCAGCGGCCCGGCGTCCGCGGGGTCGCCGCCCGCGCCGGGGCGCGCCCCCCTCCCCTGCGGCACGGGGCCCCCGGGGTCTCCCGTCGGCGCGGCGGCCGGTTGGTCGCCCACGGGTCAGCCGGCGGGGAGTTCGCGCAGGGACGCGAAGCCGTCGGCGGAGGCGGCGTGCGCGGCCAGGATCCCGATCACGGTCGGGCCGTTGTGCAGGCGCCCCTCCATGACCAGGCGCACCGCGTCCTCCAGCGGGACCCACTCCGCGGCCAGGTCGGTCTCCTCGTGCTCGCGCACGAAGTCGATCTCCTCGGCCGGGACCTCGGACAGGCCCCGGGCCATGAACACGTGGATGCGCTCGTCGGAGAACCCGGGGCTGGGGAAGAAGTCGGGGAGCCCGTACCACCGCTCGGCGCGCAGGCCCGCCTCCTCGACCAGTTCCCGCCGGGCCGTGGGCAGCGGGCCCTCGCCCTCCACGTCGATCATGCCGGCGGGCAGTTCCCACAGGGTGTGCCGGGCGGGGTGCCGGTACTGGCGCAGCAGCAGCACCCGGCCGTCGTCGTCCAGGGCCAGGACGGCGGCCGCCCCCGGGTGCTGCATGTAGTCGCGCCCCGCGACCGTGGTGCCCACGCCCCCGGCGCCGGGCATCTCCACCCAGTCGGTGCGCATGGTGACCCTGGCACTGCGGTAGCGCACCTCCGACCGGTCCACCGGCCACGACTCGGGGGCGTCCGCGACCTTCGCGTCCGCCCCCGTGGTCTCGTTCTCGGCCGGGTGGGTGTCACTGGGCATGGGATCGCCTCTCAGGATCGTGCCCCACCCGGTCCGGCGGTCAGGAGACCTTGTGCTCCAGAGCCGCCGCGATCAGCCCGCTGAAGAGCGGATTGGCCTTGGTCGGGCGGGAACGCAGCTCCGGGTGCGCCTGCGTCGCGACGAAGAACGGGTGCGCGTCCCGGGGCAGTTCGACGTACTCCACCAGCTTGCCATCAGGGGAGAGCCCGGAGAACACCAGACCCGCCTCCTCCAGCCGGGAGCGGTACGCGTTGTTGACCTCGAAGCGGTGGCGGTGGCGCTCGGAGGCCTGCGCGGTGCCGTCGTAGAGCTCGCGGACCACGGTGCCCTCGCCCAGGTCGGCCGGGTACAGGCCCAGCCGCATGGTGCCGCCCATGTCGCGCTCTCCGGCCACGACGTCGGTCTGGTCGGCCATCGTCGCGATGACCGGGTCGACCGCCTTGTCGTCGAACTCGGTGCTGTTGGCCCCCTCCAGCCCCAGCACGTTGCGCGCGTACTCGATGACCATCGCCTGGAGGCCCAGGCAGATGCCGAGCAGCGGAACGCCGTTCTCACGGGCGTACCGGATCGCGCCGAGCTTGCCCTCGATGCCGCGCACGCCGAAGCCGCCGGGGATGAGCACGCCGTCGGCGCCGTCGAGCTCGGAGGCCGCGCCCGACGGGCTGGCGCAGTTGTCGCTGGCGACCCAGCGCAGGTTGACGCGGGTGTCGGTGGCGAATCCGCCCGCGCGCAGTGCCTCGCTGACCGACAGGTAGGCGTCGGGCAGGTCGATGTACTTGCCGACCAGCGCGATGGTGACCTCGTGGCCGGGCTGGTGGACGCGGCGCAGCAGCTCGTCCCACTCGGTCCAGTCCACGTCCCGGAAGGGCATGCCCAGGCGGCGGACGACGTAGGCGTCCAGGCCCTCGCGGTGCAGCACCTTGGGGATGTCGTAGATGGAGGGGGCGTCGGGGGTGGAGACCACGCCGGCCTCGTCCACGTCGCACATGAGGCTGATCTTGGACTTGAGGCTCTGCGTGATGGGCCGGTCCGAGCGGCACACGATCGCGTCGGGCTGGATGCCGATGCTGCGCAGCGCGGCGACCGAGTGCTGGGTGGGCTTGGTCTTCATCTCCTTGGCGGGGCCCAGGAAGGGGATGAGGGAGACGTGGAGGAAGAAGCAGTTCTCCCGGCCGATCTCGTGGCGGATCTGGCGGACCGCCTCCAGGAAGGGCTGCGACTCGATGTCGCCCACCGTGCCGCCGATCTCGGTGATGACGATGTCGACGTCGGGGGCGTCCATCGCGTAGATGCGCGCCTTGATCTCGTTGGTGATGTGCGGGATGACCTGCACGGTGTCGCCGAGGTAGGCGCCCTGGCGCTCCTTGGCGATGACGCTGGAGTAGATCTGGCCGGTGGTGACGTTGGCCGTCGCGGCCAGGTCCACGTCCAGGAAGCGCTCGTAGTGGCCGACGTCCAGGTCGGTCTCGGCCCCGTCGTCGGTGACGAAGACCTCGCCGTGCTGGAAGGGGTTCATGGTCCCCGGGTCGACGTTGAGGTAGGGGTCCAGCTTCTGCATGGTGACCCGCAGACCGCGCGACTTCAGGAGTCGTCCCAGGCTGGAGGCGGTGAGGCCCTTGCCAAGACTGGAGGCGACGCCGCCAGTAACGAAAAGGTGCTTGGTACTCGCGGCGGATGCCAAAGTGTTGCTCCCGTGGGTTGAGTGGCTACGGCGGGCTCGGGACGAGCTGAGCGGCCGTGCGGCGGTCCGGTCGCGGGCGTTGGGATCTTCGCTCAGGCCGCCGGACTCCACGGGGCACCAGGATAACAGGCCCCCCGTCTGCACTCACCTGGGAACACCGCGCACCGCACGGGTGTTCCCCGGCCCGACCAGCGTGCTCTCCCCGTGGGGAAGGGGCTTCGCGGCACGTCACACCCTCCGCGGACCCCGCCGCCGGACCGGAAAAATCATCCGAACCCGGTCAGGACGGCCGCTCGGGCGACGGCCCGCGCGACCCTCACGGCGACGAACAACACACCCGGGGGCGACCGGGGCCACGGCGCCCGGCACGGGCCCGTTCCCGGTGGGGGCACGCCGCGTGCGGGCCCGCACGCCCCCGCACGCGGCTCCGGGGACAGGAGGGCGGGTCAGGCCGGGAACCCGCCGGCGCGCCCCAGGTAGGCGGGCGGCTGCTTGCCCAGCCGCCCACCCGTCCACTCCCCCAGCGCGGCGGCGTCCGACAGGCTCACGCCCGTGTGCAGGCCGCTGCGGTGCAGCATGTACAGCAGGTCCTCGGTGGCGATGTTGCCGGTCGCCGCGGGCGCGAACGGGCACCCTCCGAACCCGCCCACGCTGGAGTCGAGCACGCGCACGCCCTCCTCCACGGCCGCGAGCGCGTTCGCGTAACCCGTGTTGCGGGTGTTGTGGAAGTGGCAGCGCAGGGCTCGACCGTCGGCGACCTCGGCCACCCGGCCCAGCAGGTCCCTCACCTGACCCGGCACCCCCACGCCGATCGTGTCGGCCAGGGCGATCTCCACGGCGGCGGTGTCGGCGATCCGGCGGACGACCTCCACCACCCGCTCCGGCCCGACCTCGCCGTCGAACGGGCACCCGAACGCGGTCGAGACGGTCACGCTCAGCGGGATCCCCGTCCCCGCCAGCGCGGCGTCGATACCGGCCAGGGCGTCCAGCATCTCCTCCACCGTGCATCCCTGGTTGCGGACGCAGAACCCGTCCGTGGCGGGCACCGCCACGTTGACCTCCGACACCCCGGCGGCCACCGCGCGGTCCAGCCCGCGCCGGTTGAGCACCAGCCCGATGTGGGAGACCCCCGGCGCGCGCCGGACGCCCGCCATGATCTCCTCGGCCCCGGCCATCTGCGGGACGCGCTTGGGGTTGACGAAGCTGACCGCCTCGATCCGGCGGGCCCCGGCGTCCACGGCGCGGTCGATCATCTCGATCCGCTCCTCGACCGACAGCGTCGTCGCCTCGTTCTGGAGGCCGTCACGCGGCCCCACCTCGACGATCTCGACGTGCTCCGCACCCTCGGGCCCACGGTCGTGCCTGGTCATCGTCCCCGCCTCTCCACGCCCCGTCGCGTTCTGCGCCCAGGCTAGTGGAGCCCCGCCCGCGGCCCCGGAACCGGGGTGGCCGGCGCCTCCCCGCCGGTCAGCGCAGGGCGAGCGCCGGACGAACCTCCCAGGTCGTCCACACCGGGCGGTACCCCATCCGGTGCCAGAACGGCCCGGACAGCGGGTTCATCGCCGCGTAGTTCAGCACCGAGACGCCCACGCCGTGGCTGTCCAGGGCCTGGTGCGCCTGGCCGACCAGGGCGGTGCCGATCCCGTTGCCGCGCTCGTCGGCGATCACCACCCCGTAACCGATGTGCGCGATCGGCCGGGCGTTCACCAGGGGCTTGGCCCACCGCGAGCGCTCCGGCGGCGACACCCACAGCAGTCCGACGGCACGGCCGCGGCGCTCCGCCAGCCAGATCCACGAACGCGAGCGGTTCAGCGCCCGCGCCGCCACCTCCCGGGTCTGCTCGGCGGTGTCCGGTTGCAGGAACACACCGCCGAAGTTCTGCTCGTACCGGTGCTCCTCCATCAGCAGCCCCACCACCTGGGTGAGGTCGCTGCGGTCGGCCAGCCGGATCGTCACATCGCGCGGGGGCAGCGACGGGGGGACCCCGCGCCGCCGCTTGCGGGCGGCCAGGACCGTGTAGGGCTGGAGGCCGTGGCGCTGGAGCGGGATGATGCCGCACACGTCGCGGGCGGGCCAGCTCACCAGCGCCGCCGACTCCGAGCCGGTGCCCGTCGGCAGGTCCTCCAACTGGTCGCGCCAGCTGGTCAGCAGGGAGTCCAGGGCGCGGCCGGGGTCGGGCCCCCCGACGATGGGCGTGAGCCAGTGCTGGTCGGGCACGCCCCAGATCCGGCCGACCTCGCCGGGCTGGTACCAGGTGTAGTGCATGGTGCCCGCCGCGACCGTGCGGCCGTCCTCGTCGCTGACGGTCAGGAGCGGGTAGGAACCCGGGGCGAAGCTGACGGGTTCGGGCAGCAGCGGGTCCGATGCGGCCCAGCGCTGCGCGGCCGACCGCACCAACGGGTCCAGGCCGACGTCGCCTCCGGGCGACTCGTCGTGCCGCACCCGTGCGACATAACCGCTCATCCACCCCTCCCCTAGCGGATCCCCGCGCCGAGCGCGCGTCCCCTGACCGGTCGGCCGGACGGTGCGCGGCGCCGTCCGTGGCCGTCGTGCCGCCCCGACGGGACCGGATTCACCGCGGGCGGAACGAAACGACCGTACCGCCTCAGAACCGAACGGGAGAACCGAACAGTGAACAGCCGCCGAAAATTCACTCCCCGCGGCCGCGCCCGTCCGAAACTTTCGTCCGCCCGCCCCCGTCCGGGGCGTTGTGGACGCGCACCACGGTAACGGATGGAAGGTCACTCTCGGATGCCGGGGCGGTCAACGCAGCGACACGGAATCGTCCCGCTCCGTCGACGGTCCGCGGCCGGGGAGCGGCGCGCGCCTCTCCGCGTCCGCGGGTCACCCGTCGGCCGAGCCGCCCTCGGTGACGGTGGTGTTGCGGCCGTGGTTGATGACCTCGGGGTCGCCGGAGGCGAAGGAGACGGTGTTGTCCACCCCGACCAGCACGATCTTGTCGGCGGATCCCACGTCCACGGTCGACCCCCGGCCCGTGGCGCGCACCAGCCCGCAGTCGCCGTCCAGGACCACGACGGCGTCGTCGGCGGTGACGACGACCTCGCGGTCCCCGCACTCCTCGCTGACCTCGGCTCCGTCGTCCACGATGATGAGGACGTCCTCGTTGATGACGTTGTGCTCGGGGACCGCGGCCTCGTGGGCCGCCTCCTCGGGGGTCGGGGGCACCGCGGGCTCGTCCGACTCGTCCTGCCCGAAGGCCGTCCCACAACCGGTGAGCAGGACGGTGGCCAGCGAAGCGGACACCAGCGCACCGCCCGCGCCCACCAGATACCGAACCCTCATGCGTCCCCCACAGCCGAATACACGGCAATCACGACATACGTCCTGCGTAAGGCCAAGAGTATGTCACGCGGAGGTAACTGTGCGACCTCATCGTTCTCGAAACGTGCCTCGCCCGAGACGCCGCGTACGGCCCCGCGCGGGGGCCGCCGAGGCCGCACGCCCCGCCCGGCAGGGGCCGGACGCACCCTCCCCCTACTTCACACCGGCCGCGTCCATCCCGCGAAGCTCCCTCTTCAGCTCACCGATCTCGTCCCGCAGCCGGGCCGCGAGCTCGAAGTGCAGGTCGGCGGCGGCCTGGTGCATCTGCGCGCCCAGCTGCTCGATCAGCCCGGCCAGCTCGGCACGCGGCATCGCCGACACGTCCGCACGCTCGCCCAGCGCCGGCACGGGGGCCTTGGCGCCCTGGGGGCCGCTGCCGCGGTACCCCGTGGCCATGAGCTGCTCGGTGTCCACGTCCTCCCGGTTCAGCGAGTCCAGGATATCGGCGATCTGCTTGCGCAGCGGGGTCGGGTCGATCCCGTGCTCGGCGTTGTACGCCAGCTGCTTCTCCCGGCGGCGGTCGGTCTCGTCCAGGGCGGCCCTCATCGAGTCCGTCATGTTGTCCGCGTACATGTGCACCTGGCCCGCGACGTTGCGCGCCGCGCGGCCGATGGTCTGGATCAGCGAGGTCTCCGAACGCAGGAAGCCCTCCTTGTCCGCGTCCAGGATCGCCACCAGCGACACCTCGGGCAGGTCCAGGCCCTCACGCAGCAGGTTGATGCCCACCAGCACGTCGAACTCGCCGACCCGCAGCTCCCTCAGCAGCTCCACCCGGCGCAGCGTGTCCACCTCGCTGTGCAGGTACCGCACCCGGATGCCCAGCTCCGCGAAGTAGTCGGTGAGGTCCTCCGCCATCTTCTTCGTCAGGGTGGTCACCAGCACCCGCTCCTGGCGCTCGGCCCGCACCCGGATCTCGTGGACCAGGTCGTCGATCTGCCCCTCCGTGGGCTTGACCAGCACCTGCGGGTCCACCAGGCCCGTCGGGCGGATCACCTGCTCCACCACGTCGCCGCCGCTCTGGCGCAGCTCGTAGCGGCCCGGGGTCGCCGACAGGTAGACGCTCTGCCCGATCCGCCCGGTGAACTCCTCCCACTTGAGCGGCCTGTTGTCCATGGCCGACGGGAGCCGGAAACCGTGGTCGACCAGCGTGCGCTTGCGCGCGGCGTCGCCCTCGTACATCGCGCCGATCTGCGGGACGGTCACGTGCGACTCGTCCAGCACCAGCAGGAAGTCCTCGGGGAAGTAGTCCAGGAGGGTGTTGGGGGCGCTCCCCGGCTCGCGGCCGTCGAAGTGCCGTGAGTAGTTCTCGATGCCCGAGCAGGTGCCCAGCTGCCGCATCATCTCCAGGTCGTGGGTGGTGCGCATGCGCAGGCGCTGCGCCTCCAGCAGCTTGCCCTGCCCCTCCAGCTCGGCCAGCCGCTCGGCCAGCTCGACCTCGATCGACGCGATCGCCCGCTCGGTGCGCTCCTCGCCGGCCACGTAGTGCGAGGCCGGGAAGATGAACATCTCCTGGCTCTCCCCCAGCACCTCGCCGGTGAGCGGGTGCAGCGTCAGCAGGCGCTCGACCTCGTCACCGAACATCTCGATGCGGATCGCCAGCTCCTCGTACACCGGGATGATCTCGACGGTGTCGCCTCGCACCCGGAACGTGCCGCGCGTGAACGCGGTGTCGTTGCGCGAGTACTGCATCTCCACCAGGCGGCGCAGCAGCTGGTCGCGGTCGACCTCCATGCCCACCGACAGCTGCGCCATCCGGTCCACGTACTCCTGCGGTGTCCCCAGACCGTAGATGCACGAGACCGACGCCACCACGATCGTGTCCCTGCGGGTGAGCAGCGAGTTGGTCGCCGAGTGGCGCAGGCGCTCCACCTCGTCGTTGATCGAGGAGTCCTTCTCGATGTAGGTGTCGCTCTGCGGGACGTAGGCCTCGGGCTGGTAGTAGTCGTAGTACGAGACGAAGTACTCGACCGCGTTGTCGGGCAGCATCTGCCGGAGCTCGTTGGCGAACTGCGCCGCCAGGGTCTTGTTGGGCTGCATCACCAGGGTCGGCCGCTGGAGCTGCTCCACCGTCCACGCCACCGTCGCCGTCTTGCCCGTACCGGTCGCACCGAGCAGGACCGTGTGCGGGTCCCCCTCGCGCACCCTCCTGGTGATCTCCGCGATCGCCCCGGGCTGGTCCCCCGCCGGTGTCATGTCCGAGATGACCTCGAACGGTGCCTCACTGCGCTTGATGCCGCTGACCGGTCGCACGTCGCCCTCTTCTCCCGCTCCTGCCTGCGGGGCGCCCCCGAGCCGCCCCATGTCCCCTCACACCTAACGCTACAGACAGCCCAGGACATCCCTGGGCGTCCGGGACGCCGGAGACTACCATCGGAGCCAGCACCCAGCGCCCCGAGACGAGGTGCCAGCCGTGTCCCACCCCTCCAGACCCACTTTCGACCCCGGCCTCCCACCGCGCGCGCTCGCGCGCATGAGGGCCCGCCCCGAGAAGCTCCTCCCCGCCTCCGCCGGCCCGCCCGGGCGGCCCACCTGGAGGCAGCTCGCCCTCCTCACCGCCACGGGGGGCGCCTCCCTGGCCGTCGCCGCCCTCCTCGTCCCCGCGCTCGGGCCCGCGCTCCTCGCCCTGCTCTGCCTGGGCGCCACGGTCACCGTCCTGGCCCTGGTCTCCCTCAAGGGCTCCTTCTCCGACGACTGGGCCGACCTGGTCGTGCACTCCTTCTGGGCGCTGCCCGCGTCCGCGGCCGGGGTGCTCCTCGCCCGCCTGCCCCTGGACCGGGTCCTCGGACCGCTGGACCTGCCCGTGCCCGGCGACCCCGCCACCGCCGCCCTCTACCTGGCCGCGGCCGCGGGAGGCGCCGGCGCCGTCATGCGCCCCGGCATGGTGACCCGCCTGGCCGCCGAACACCACGACCGCTACGTCCTGCCCGAGGACTTCGGCCGCCCCTACAGCTACGCCACCCGCCGCGAGGAGCCGGAGGCCCACCTGTTCGCCCGGGCCCAACAGGCGACGGACCGTGTGGAGGAGGCCGCCGACGTGCTCGGCGACTCGTTCGAGGCCGGCCACACCCTCCCCCTCCTGCGGGAGGAGGAGTGGCGGCTGTCCCAGGAGCTGCTGCGGCTCCGCTCCCTGCGCAGGGAACTGGTGCAGCGCACGCGCGAGGCCGTCTCACCACAGGTCACGCGGGCGCTCGCACCCCACGAGGAGGCGGTCGAACGCGCCCACCGGGCGATCGCCGACCGCGTCGGCGTCCTGGCCGACTACGGCGAGCGCGTCCACGCGGCCGTCACCGCGCACCGCGAATGGGAACAGTGCCAGGCCATCGCCGACCGGGCCGGGGACTACGCCGAACTCGCATTGTCCTCCTCCAGGGACACGATGCACACCGAGGAACTCGACGACAGCCTGCTCGGCGTCGAGGCCGCCCGCCGCGTCCGCGAGGAGCTGGTGCGCGAGGCCGTCGACGCCGGATCCTCCCTGACCGAGGCGCTCCACCGGGGCGGCGGGGAGGGCGGAGCCCCCCGGTGAGCCCGGCGCCCCGACCGCGGGCCCGCACGACCGGGAACCGTGGCGGACGCCGCAGCGCCCCTCCTGCCCCGGGCCGCCGCGGCCGGAGCCCCGCGCGGGAGGACGCGGCACGCGCCCGGTGCGGGACGCCGCGGGGAGCGCTCAGGCCCGGGCCAGGAGGTCCTCCCACAGACGGGCGACCCGCTCCCGCAACTCCTGCGGGGTCCCGGAGTTGTCGACCACCAGGTCGGCGGCGGCCAGCCGGGCGTCCCGGTCCGCCTGCGCCCGGATCCGCGCCCACACCTGCTCACGCGGCACGCCCCGGCTCCGCACGACCCGCTCCACCCGCACCTCGTCGGGGGCGTCCACCACCACGACCACGTCGTAGAGGGGCCCCAGGCCGTTCTCCACCAGCAGGGGGACGTCGTAGACGACGACCTCCACCCCTGCGGCCACCGCCTCCTCCATCAGCTCCGCGCTGCGCCGGGCGACCAGCGGGTGCACGATGGCGTTCAGCGCGGCGAGCCTGTCCGCGTCGGCGAAGACGACCTCGCCCAGCCTCGGACGGTCCAGCCCGCCCCCCGGGGCCAGCACCCCCTCGCCGAACTCCGCGACGACGGCGTCCAGCCCCGGCGTCCCCGGCTCGACCACCTCCCTGGCGATCGCGTCGGCGTCGACGACGGCCGCCCCGTAGGCGGCCAGCGCGGACGAGACCGTGCTCTTGCCCGAGCCGATCCCTCCGGTCAGTCCCACTTTCAGCATGTCCCGAACCCTAGACGGCCGGACCCGGCCCGGTACGGGCGCCCCACCCCGACCGTGCGGGACCTCACCCCGCGGCCCCGGAGCGCACCGCAGGAACGACCTCCTTGCGCATGTGCACCATGACCAGGTGGTCGGCCACACGCTCCCGCGACGTCTCCGCGTACCCGCGCTCCCGGTACAGACGCTGTCCACCGGCGCCCGGGGCGCCGGTGGACAGGGTGAGGGAGGTCAGCCCGGGGTGGCGGACCGACAACTCCTCCTCCACCCGGGTGAGCAGCGCCCGCCCGATGCCGAGGCGGCGCCGGTCGGGGGCGACCGCCAGGCGCCCCACGACGGCGTTGGTCCCCGCGACCGCCGCACGGACCGCGCCGACGATCCGGGGGCCCTCCACGGCCTTGAGGACCAGGGCGTCCGGCTGCGCGAGCACCCTGGCGATGCGGTCCAGGCCCTCGGTGAGCGGGAGCACGAACGGGTCGCCGTGGGCCTGCGCCTCGTCGACGAACGCCGCCCGCTGGAGGGTGAAGACCTCACCCGCGTCCGCGGGGGTGGCCGGGTGGATGTCGAACACGTCGTCTCCTCACGCGCCCCGCCGGCCGGGGCACGCCACCGACCCTAGCCCGGCGGGGTCCGGCTACGGGGCCGTCCGCGCGGAACCGGCGCGCCCCGGGGCGGGCGGGCGCGGAAGCGGCGCGGTCGCCGTCGACGCGGGCCCGGCCCGTACCCCCGCGCGGACACGACGAAGGGCCGCCCCCCTGGTGGGGGACGGCCCTTCGCGGCTGTCAGGTGATCCTCTGCGGGACCTCCTGCTTAGGCCTCGCCGCCCGCGAGCTTCTCGCGGAGCGCGGCCAGGGCCTCGTCAGAGGCCAGGGCGCCGCTGCTGGAGGATTCCGAACCGGACGAGCCGGCGCTCGGGGCGCCACCGTCCGTGTAGTCGTCCTCTTCCTCCGGGGCGGGCGCGTTCGCAGCGTCGGCCTCGGCCGCACGGGCCTCCTCGACCTGCTTGCGGTGCGCCTCGAAGCGGGCCTGCGCCTCGGCGTAGCTGCGCTCCCACTCGTCCCGCTGAGCCTCGAAGCCCTCCAGCCACTCGCCGGAGTCCGCGTCGAAGCCCTCGGGGTACTTGTAGTTGCCCTGCTCGTCGTAGTCGGCCGCCATGCCGTACAGGGTGGGGTCGAAGTCCACCTGGTCCGGGGAGACGCTCTCGTTGGCCTGCTTCAGCGAGAGGCTGATGCGACGGCGGTCGAGGTCGATGTCGATGATCTTGACGAAGATCTCGGTGCCGACCTGGACGACCTGCTCCGGCACCTCGACGTGGCGCTCGGCCAGCTCGGAGATGTGGACCAGGCCCTCGATGCCCTCCTCGACGCGCACGAACGCACCGAACGGAACCAGCTTGGTGACCTTGCCGGGGACGACCTGGCCGATCTGGTGGGTCCGGGCGAACTGCTGCCACGGGTCTTCCTGGGTCGCCTTGAGCGACAGGGAGACGCGCTCGCGCTCCATGTCCACGTCGAGAACCTCGACGGTGACCTCCTGGCCGACCTCGACAACCTCGCTGGGGTGGTCGATGTGCTTCCAGGACAGCTCGGAGACGTGCACCAGGCCGTCGACGCCGCCCAGGTCCACGAACGCACCGAAGTTGACGATCGAGGAGACGACGCCCTTGCGGATCTGCCCCTTCTGGAGCGTGTTGAGGAACGTCTGGCGGACCTCGGACTGGGTCTGCTCCAGCCAGGCGCGACGGGACAGGACCACGTTGTTGCGGTTCTTGTCCAGCTCGATGATCTTCGCCTCGAGCTCGCGGCCGACGTACGGCTGCAGGTCGCGCACACGGCGCATCTCGACGAGGGACGCCGGGAGGAAGCCGCGCAGGCCGATGTCGAGGATGAGACCGCCCTTGACGACCTCGATGACGGTGCCGGTGACGACGCCGTCCTCCTCCTTGATCTTCTCGATCGTGCCCCAGGCGCGCTCGTACTGGGCGCGCTTCTTGGACAGGATCAGTCGACCTTCCTTGTCCTCCTTCTGGAGAACGAGGGCTTCGACCTGGTCGCCGACAGCAACGACCTCACCGGGGTCGACGTCGTGCTTGATCGACAGTTCCCGGGAGGGGATCACACCCTCGGTCTTGTAGCCGATGTCGAGCAAGACCTCGTCTCGATCGACCTTCACGATGGTGCCCTCGACAATGTCACCGTCGTTGAAGTACTTGATGGTCTCGTCGATCGCCGCGAGGAAGGCTTCCTCGGACCCGATGTCGTTGACCGCTACCTGGGGTGTCGAGGTGGCCTCGGTGCTGCTCGTCATTTGTGGGTGGACTCCGGATACGGACAGATTCAGAAAATGGGCATGCCGCGGGTTCGAGCCCGTCGATCCGTCATCCAGACGCAGAAAGCAGGGTCACGACGGAACCTGATCCGTCGGTGTACACCAGCCGCCTGGTTCCAGAGTGGTGACCGGAGCGGTGCGACACCTCTGCCCCCTGCTCGGAGACAGCAGCCGCCCGCACGAACCCACAACGGTCCCGCCAGAATATGAGACAAGGGCGTCCTGGTCAATCGGAACCCGGGGCCGCCAACCCGACGAAGGGCACAATGGCCGCAACTTACCCGAGCATGGCGGTCAAGATCAACTGGACGGTACACCCACGTCCGCACGGGCGCACGGCGCCCCGCGGGGAGCTGTGCGGACACCCGCGGACCGCCTCCCGCACCCCCGGGAAAAAAGTTACGGGCCCCGGTTCCGGTCAGTCCAAAGGAGGACGAGAGCGTGACCGTTTGACGTCACCGCGGCGCCGCTTGGCATCGAGGCGACGCTGCTCGGCCCGGCGACCCGGCCGGGTCGCCCGCCGCCCCCGCGCCGGCGGAGCCGTCGCCTCGGCCAGGAGCGACTCCATCCGCTCCCGCGCCTCGGCCCGGTTGCGGACCTGCGACCGGTGCGTCTGCACCGTCACCGTCAGCACCCCGTCCACCAGCCGCCCCCGCAGGCGCTCCAGCGCCCGCCGGCGCCGCACCTCGCCCAGGGGCCCGCACCCCGCCACGTCCAGGGACAGCGACACACGCGTGTCGGAGGTGTTGACGTGCTGCCCGCCCGGCCCCGAGGACCGCGAGAACCTCCACACCAGGGCGTCGGCGGGAACCGTGACCGAACCCACGGTCAACCCGCCCCCGTCGCCGGTCCCACCGCGCGCCGCCACCGTTCCCGCCTCCCGCGTCCCTCGCGGCGGCCCCGGGACCGGGGCCGCCGGCGCCCCGCTCAGTGCGCGGCGTCGTGCCAGTTCTGCCCGCTGCCGACCGAGACGCCCAGCGGGACACGCAGAGCATAGGCCGAGTTCATCTCGTGCGTCACGAGGTTTTCGACCTCCTCGCGCTCCCCCGGGGCGACCTCCACCACGAGCTCGTCGTGCACCTGGAGCAGTACCCGCGAGGACAGCCCCCGATCGGTGATCGCCGCGTCCACCTGCAGCATCGCCACCTTGATGATGTCCGCCGCCGACCCCTGGATCGGGGCGTTGAGCGCCATCCGCTCCGCCATCTCGCGCCGCTGCCGGTTGTCGCTCGTCAGGTCCGGCAGGTAGCGGCGCCGCCCCAGGATCGTCTCCGTGTACCCGACCCGGCGCGCCTCCTCCACCACGGCGTTCAGGTAGTCGCGCACCCCGCCGAACTCCGCGAAGTAGTCCTCCATCAACCGCTTGGACTCCTCCGGCGCGATCCCCAGCTGCTGGGACAGGCCGTAGGCGCTCAACCCGTAGGCCAGGCCGTAGCTCATCGCCTTGATCCGCGACCGCGCCTCGCCGTCGACCTCCCCGACCGGCACCCCGAACACCTGCGCGGCCATCTGGGCGTGGAAGTCGTAACCGCTGTTGAACGCGTCGATGAGCGCCTGCTCGCCCGACAGGTGCGCCATGATGCGCAGCTCGATCTGGCTGTAGTCCGCCGTCAGCAGCTCGTCGAACCCCTCGCCCACCACGAACGCCCGCCGGATGCGCCGGCCCACGTCCGTGCGCACCGGGATGTTCTGCAGGTTCGGCTCCGTCGAGCTGAGCCGCCCGGTCGCCGCCACCGTCTGGTTGAACGTGGTGTGGATGCGCTCGTCGTCGGCGATCGTCTTGATCAGGCCCTCGACCGTCGTCTTCAGCTTCGTCTGGTCGCGGTGGTGCAGCAGCACCCCCGGCAGCTCGTGGTCGCTCTGCGCCGCCAGCCACGCAAGCGCGTCCGCGTCGGTCGTGTACCCCGTCTTGATCTTCTTCGTCCGGGGCAGGCCCAGGTCCTCGAACAGGACCTGCTGGAGCTGCTTGGGCGACCCCAGGTTGAACTCCCGGCCGACCACCTCGTGCGCCTTCTCCACCGCGCCCCGGGCCGCCGAGGCGAACTCCTCCTGGAGCCCCTCCAGGTACTCGCGGTCGGCGGCGATGCCCGCCCGCTCCATCCGCGCCAGCACGTCCACCAGCGGCAGCTCCACGTCGGCCAGCAGGTGCGTCCCGCCCCGCTTGTCCAGCTCCGCCGTCAGCACGCCCGCCAGGTCGCGGGTCGCGGCCGCCCGCACCGCCAGCAGGTGCTGGCGGCCCGAGCCCGCGTCGCCGCCCTCGCCCAGGTCCAGCGAGAGCTGGTCCCCCGACGTGTCCTCCTCCAGCTCCCGGCCCAGGTACCTGCGGCACAGGTCCGCCAGGTCGAACCGGCGCTGCCCCGGCTGCACCAGGTACGCGGCCAGGGCCGTGTCGCTCACCACCCCGCCCAGCGACCACCCGTGCGCGCCCAGCGCCAGCAGGGCGCCCTTGTACTCGTGCACCACCTTGGGCCGGCCGGGGTCGGCCAGGAACCCCGCCAGCGCCTCGGTGTCGGCGGGGTCCAGCAGCGTCGGGTCGACGAACACCGCCGCGCCGGCCGGCACGCTGATCGCCAGCGCGTCCACCCGGCCCGAGCCCTGCCCCCAGACCGCGTCCAGAGCGAGCCCCGCCGGCGCCTGCGGCGTGAGGGTGTCGCTCTCCGGGGTGTCGGCCGCGGCGTGCTCGCGCAGCCACGCCGCCAGCTCCCCGGTGCCGGCCACCGTCAGGTCCACCGCGAACCCCTCGGCCGCCGGGGCCGCGCCCTCCCCGGCGCCGCCGTCCCCGTCCGTCTTCAGGACCGCGTACAGGCGCTCGCGCAGGTTGGAGGCGAACTCCAGGTTGTCGAAGAGCGCGTCGACCCCGGCCCTGTCCGCCTCGCCCAGCACCAGCGAGGCCACGTCGGCGCCCAGCTCCACGTCCGTGGCCAGCAGGTTGAGGCGCTGGTTGCGCAGGACGTCGTCCATGTGGTCGCGGAAGTTCTGCCCGGCCTTGCCGCCGATCTCGTCCGCGTGGGCGATCAGCTCGTCCAGGGACCCGTACTTGGCGATCCACTTGGCGGCCGTCTTGGGGCCCACCCCGGGCACGCCCGGCAGGTTGTCGGCCTTCTCACCCACCAGCGCGGCCAGGTCGCGGTAGCGCTCCGGGGGGACCGCGTACTTCTCCTCGACCGCCGCCGGGTCCATCCGCCGCAGGTCGGACAGGCTCTTCCCCGGGTACAGGACCGTGCAGGAGTCGGTGACCAGCTGGAAGGCGTCCCGGTCGCCGGAGGCGATGAGCACCTCCATCCCGGCCTCGCAGCCCTGGCGGGCCAGGGTGGCGATGACGTCGTCGGCCTCGAAGCCCGGCGCCGACAGGTTGGCCACACCGATCAGCCGCATCAGGTCCTGGGTGAGGGGCACCTGGGAGGGGAACTCCGGCGGGGTCTCGGAACGGCCCCCCTTGTACTCCTCGTACTCCTCGTGGCGAAACGTCGGGCCCGACAGGTCCCACGCCACCGCCACGTGCGTGGGCTCCTCGTCACGCAACAGCTTGACCAGCATCGACGCGAAACCGTAGACGGCGTTGGTCGACTGCCCGGTACTCGTGCCGAACTTGTCCACGGGCAGCGCGAAGAACGCCCGGAAGGCCATCGAGTGGCCGTCGAGGAGGAGAAGGCGCGGGCGCCCACCGCCGTCCGCGGGGGCGGCACTGCCCGCCCCGGCGCCGGCCTGGGATGTCTGGTCGGGGGTCTCTCGATTCGTCACCACAGACGAATCCTAGGATGCGGAGCGGACACTTCGCGGCCACCCCCGCGAGGACCCCGGCCCCGCACCGGGCGTTTTCACCCGGCCCGGGCTCATTTCCACCGAATCGGAAGGCACACATCATGACGACGGACTCCGAGGCGCTGCGCCGCATGCTCGACACCGGCGCCCTCGCGGGCGGCCTGGGCGAGACCATGGGCATCGAGGTCACCGAGGCCTCCGCCGAGCGCGTGGTGGGCCGCATGCCGGTGGAGGGCAACGTCCAGCCGTTCGGGCTTCTCCACGGCGGCGCCTCCTGCGTCCTCGCCGAGACCCTGGGCTCCATCGGCTCCACCGTCCACGCCCACCAGTTCGGCCGCATCGCCGTGGGCATCGAGATCAACGCGACGCACCACCGCTCGGCGACCTCGGGGCACGTGACCGGTGTGGCCACCCCGGTGCACCTGGGCCGCACCCTGGCCACGTGGGACATCACCATCACCGACGACCGGGGCCGCAAGGTGTGCACCTCGCGGCTCACGTGCATGCTCCGCGACGCGCCCGAGGCGTAGGGCACACGCGCGCGGGCCTCGGGGAGGAGGGACCGCCGCGGACCGGCCGCAAGGGCTCCCACACGACCGCGGCGCAATAACGGCCAAGGGTTTTTCCTTATTCGGTAAGGACCACTTCGGACCGCTACCCGGCGCTTTCCCGTCTTTCCCCGGCCCGACCTCAACACTTGACGGTCGGGCTTCGTCATGCCTGGTCATCGCGACAGAATGCTTTCCCCCGTGTGCGCAGAGCTCGCAACCGTCCAGCCGGATGCACTGGGATCCCCGTGATGACTACAGAGCCATAACAGCATGACGGCGAGTCGGCACCAACGCCCGAAATGTTCTTTCCGAGGTAGAAGATCCATGATTAAGCTCCGCTAACGCTCCTGATTAAGTCATGCCACACACCGCGGGCATCAGGGCGCACACGCAACAACGGCACCGCTGCGACACGCAACGCGTGCTTCGCCGGTTGAACGGAGTGACCACGATCATGGCAAGCAAGAAGGTCCTGGGCCTGACTGCCGCAACCGCGGCCCTGGTACTCGGACTGACCGCGTGTGGCAGCGACGGCGGAGAGGGCGGCGGGGGCGACGCCGGCGGCGGCGGCGAGGAGTTCACCTTCGGCGTCCTCTACCCGCAGACCGGCAGCCTCGCCTTCCTCGGCCCGCCCCAGATCACCGCGGCGCAGTACGCCGTCCAGGAGATCAACGACGCCGGCGGCATCCTCGGCACCGAGGTCCCCGACATCGTCGAGGCCGACGAGGCCGGCGACAACGCCCAGGCCAACGAGGCCGCCAACGCCCTCGTCGCCGACGAGGTCAACGCCGTCATCGGCGCAGCCGCCTCCGGCATGACCCAGGCCACCTACGACACCATCACCGGTGCCGAGATCGTCCAGTGCTCCGGCTCCAACACCGCCGCCGAGCTCAGCGAGATCGAGGACGGCGGATACTACTTCCGCACCGCCCCCAGCGACGCCCTCTCCTCCATCGTGATGGCCCGCACCATCGCCGACGCCGGCCACCAGAACGTCGCCATCGTCTCCCGCGGCGACGACTACGGCCGCGGCTACGCCGACGGCCTCCAGGCCGAACTGGAGAGCCTCGGCGCCCAGGTCACCGTCAACGAGACCTACGACCCCGAGGCCACCACCTTCGACTCCGTCGTCAACGCCGTCAGCGGCGACGAGCCCGACGCCGTCGCGCTCATCGCCTTCGAGGAGGGCGCGCAGGTCATCGCCCAGCTCCTGGAGTCCGGCGTCGCGGGCGACCAGCTGTTCATCACCGACGGCCTCAACGACGCCGCCCTCGGCGAGACCGTCAACG
Organism: Nocardiopsis sp. NPDC055824; assembly: GCF_053616335.1. Classification (NCBI taxonomy): domain Bacteria; kingdom Bacillati; phylum Actinomycetota; class Actinomycetes; order Streptosporangiales; family Nocardiopsidaceae; genus Nocardiopsis; species Nocardiopsis sp. NPDC055824. The sequence continues at coordinate 22,726 of NZ_JBSHDN010000012.1, read as the reverse complement.
CCGACGACCCCGACAGCGTCAACGGCATCACCGGTGTGGCCCCCAGCGCCGACAACCCCGAGTTCACCGAGGGCCTCACCTCGTTCAACGAGGAACTCGACGTCTTCCAGTTCGCCCCCCAGGTCTACGACTGCGTCACCGCCATCGCCCTGGCCGCCGAGGCCGCCGACAGCGTGGCCCCCAGCGACTACGTCGCCGAGCTGCCCAACATCAGCCGCCCCGAGGGCACCGAGTGCGGCAGCTTCGCCGAGTGCCGCGACCTCCTCGCCGACGGTGAGGAGATCAACTACCAGGGCGTCAGCGGCAACATCGACTTCGACGACAACGGCGACCCGACCGCCGCCACCTTCGAGATCTTCCACTTCGGGGACGACGGCCACGAGATCCTCGCCTACGAGGAGCACTCCGTCGACGGGTAACCCCCGCCGGGCGGCCACCCCGCGGTGACCCGCCCCCAGAACACCGGCACCACCGAGGCGCCCCGGGAACACCCGGGGCGCCTCTCCCGTGTTCCAGGGGCACCCGGCCGGGACATCCGCCGAACCCACACCCCGGCGCGGCCCCAGGACCGCACAGCCGCACCGGCCCGGACCTCCCGGAGCGGGCCCCGGGCGGCACACCGCCCGGCCACAGACCGACCGCGCCCCCGCCGCCGGGACCACACACCGCCCCTCCCCACCGCACAGACGGCCCCGCACACGGCGAACGCGGCCCCACAGGCCGCCGGGAAGGCCACGGCCCCCGCACACGACGAAAGGGGCGGAGCCCGCAGGCCCCGCCCCTCCGCACACCCGGTCAGCCCTTCGCGAGCGTCCCCAGGTACAACTCGATCACGTTCGGATCGTTCAACAGATCCCCACCCGAACCCGTGTACGCGTTGCGGCCCTGGTCCAGGACATAGCCCCGATCACAGATCTGGAGGCACCGGCGGGCATTCTGCTCCACCATGACCACCGAGACACCCGTCTCGTTGACCTCCTTGACCCGCTGGAACACCTCCTCCTGATAGATCGGGGACAGACCCGCCGTCGGCTCGTCCAGCAGCAGCACCGACGGATTCATCATCAACGCACGACCCATCGCCACCATCTGGCGCTCACCACCCGACAGCGAACCCGCCTTGGCCTTGCGCCGCTCCCCCAACAACGGGAACAGGTCCGCCACCACCCCGAACCTCTCGGCGAACGAACGGGGCCGCAGATACGCCCCCATCTGCAGGTTCTCCTCGATGCTCAACGACGGGAACACGTTCTGCGTCTGCGGCACGTACCCCACACCGCGCTCCACCAGACTGTGCGCCGGCAGACCCGCGATACTCGCGCCCCGCAGCGTCAGACCGCCCTCGCGCACCGGGATCAGCCCGAAGATCGTCTTGATCAGCGTCGACTTGCCCGCACCGTTCGGACCGATGATCGCCACGACCTCACCCTCGGTGAGAGTCAGGGTGCACCCGTTCAGGATGTTCACCCCCGGCACATAACCCGCCACCAGGTCCCGTGCCAACAGCAGGTAGTCCTCCGGACCGCCCACCTCCACGGCCTCGGCCCTCGCCTGCTCCAGGACCTCCTCACGGTGCTCCTGGACCACGGCCGCGTCCTCGGCCTCCGCCGGAACCCCGTCCGGACCCGGACCCGGGCCGCCCTTCCCCGTCATTCGCCACTCCCCTGGGTCTCGACCGTCTCCTCCTGGGCGCCCAGGTAGGCGTCGATCACCTGCTGGTCGGCACGGATGTCCGAGGGACGGCCCTCGGCGATCACCCGCCCCTGCGCGAGCACCACGATCCAGTCGCTGATACCCATGATCACGTCCATGTCGTGCTCGACGAACAACACGGTCTTGCCCTCGTCGCGCAACGCCGTGATGTGCCCCAGCAACGACTGCACCAGCGCCGGGTTCACACCCGCCATCGGCTCGTCCAGCATGATCATGCTCGGATCCGTCATCAGCGAACGCGCCATCTCCAACAGCTTGCGCTGACCGCCCGACAGGGAGCCGGCCATGTCGTCACGCTTGTCGATGAGCTTGAAACGCTCCAGCAGGACCAGCGCACGCGCCGTGTTCTCCCGCTCCTGCCTCTGCCACACAGGACGCAGGAACGCACCCGCCATCCGCTCCCCGAACTGACCCGGCGCACCCAACAGCATGTTGTCCAACACCGTCATACGGGTCAGGGCCTTGGTCAGCTGGAACGTCCGCACCATCCCCGCACGCGCCACCTGGTGGCCGCGCTTGCCGTTGATCGCCCGGCCCTCGAACGTCCACCGGCCCCTGTCCACCCGGTCGAAACCGGTCAACAGGTTGAACAGCGTCGACTTACCCGCGCCGTTCGGACCGATCAACGCCGTGATCGTCCCCCGCTGCACCTCCACGTGCTCCACGTCCACAGCGGTCAGACCGCCGAACGACCGGCGCACACCGTCCGCCACCAGGATGGGATCCGACTTCGCCGAACCCGGAACCGGCTCCGCGCCGACCATCCGGTCGACACCCGCGCCGACGTTCGCCTCGTCACTTGACATTGACCAACATCTCCTTACGGTCGCCGATGAGACCCTGCGGCCGGAACACGATCAGCACCACCAGCATCAACCCGGCGAACGCCAACTGGATCGCACCGTAGTCCGGACCGTCCAGGAACGGCAGCCAGCCCAGGGCGCCCATGCCCTGCAGCACACCGTCGGTGAACGTCATCAGGAACCAGAACGCCATCGCGCCCAGCACCGGACCGAACACCCGCCCGGCACCGCCCAACAGCAGGATCACCCACAGGAAGAACGTCACCTGCGGCTTGAACTGGTCCGGCTGGATCGACGCCTGGTACACCGCCAGCATGCAACCCGCCAGCGAACCGATCAGACCACCCAGCACCAGCGCCTGCATCTTGTACGCGAACACGTTCTTGCCCAGGCTGCGGACCGCGTCCTCGTCCTCCCTGATGCCCTTGATCACACGGCCCCACGGGCTGTGCATCAACAACCACGTCAGACCGGCCATCACAGCCACCAGGCCCCACGTCACCACCAGGACCCACAAGTGGTTGCCGTTGTAGGCCAGCAGACCGAACCCGTACCGCTCACCCGCGTCGAACGGGTTCAGCGTCCGGAAGTCCGCCGACAGGTTCTGAAGACCGAAGGCGCCACCGGTCAACGGCTCCGCGAAACCCGCCCGGTACACCAGGCGGATCACCTCCGCCGCCGCGATCGTCGTGATCGACAGGTAGTCCGCCCGCAACCTCAGCGTCGGGATACCCAACAGCAGCGCCAACACCAACGCACACAACAGGCCCACACCGAAACCGGCGGCCAGCGGCAGATCGAACACCGCCACACTGATCCCGACGCCGTACGCGCCCACCAGCATGAAACCGACCTGACCGAAGTTCAGCAGGCCCGTGTAACCGAAATGAATATTGAGACCGATGGCGGCGAGCGCATAGATCGCCGCGATCGGACCGAACGCCGAACGGGTTGATTCGGCGAGGATCGAAAGGATGTCCATCGTCTACCTCTCCTAGCCGACCCGCTCGCGCCGACCGAGCAGGCCCTGGGGCCTGACCAGCAGCATGAGGATCATCAGGGCCAGTGCCCACGCTTGCATGAGCTGGGACGGGAACCACAGGGTGGACAGCATCGCCACCAGGCCGACGGCCAGACCGCCGACCATCGCGCCGTACGCCGTGCCGAGACCGCCCAGGATGACCGCCGCGAACATCAGCAGCAGCAGGCGGAAGCCCATCTCGTACTCGACCACCTGGTTCAGCCCGTAGAGCACGCCGCCCAGAGCCGCCAGACCGCCGCCGAGACCCCACACGTACAGGGTCACCCGGTCCACGTCGATACCCGACGACTCCGCCAGGTCACGGTTGTCCGACACCGCCCGCATCGCCTTGCCGATCCGGGTGAACTGCAACAGACACGCCACGGCCACCAGCACCGCGACCGCCACACCCATGATCACCAGGTCACGCGGCGCCATCGCCACCGGACCCAGCTGGACCAGCTCCTGGATCTGGTAACCCGCATAGCGGTTGCGGCCCGCACCGAAGATCACCAGGATCACGTGGCGCAGGATCAGCGCCAGACCGATCGACACGATGAACATCTGGATCAACGCCACATTGCGGTGCCGCAGCGGACGCCAGATGTAGCGCTCCATCGTCCCGCCCAGCACCGCGCCCATGACCACCGCGATCGCGGCGGCCAACCACAGCGGCACCTGCCAGTCGATCGAGTCGCCCATCACCCCCAGCGTCGTCGCCAGCGCGATACCGCCGAAGATCGCCACCCACTGGGCCACGATCAGCGTCGTCCGCGGAAGCCTCGCCTCCAGCAACCCGCCGATCAGGACCGCGATCCCGATACCCGCGAAGATCGCCAACAGGGAATTGCCCAACCCCGCGGCACCCGTGCTGAACAACAGCGCCACCATCGCACCGAAGGTCACCATGTCACCGTGGGCGAAGTTGATCATCTTCGTCGTACCGAAGATCAACGACAGACCGATCGCGGAGATCGCGATCACCAGGCCGAAGAGGATCCCCGACACGGTCAGCTGCAGGAACTGGGCTCCGAAGGAACTGCCGCCGCCCGTCGTCGGCGCGACCGCCCCGTCCTCTCCCCCGGCCTCGCCGCCGGAGTCGTCCGCCGCGTCCTCCGAGGGGGACTCCGAGGCGTCACCGCCCTCCGCGGCGCCCGCGCCCTCCAGGGCCACGATGAGGGGACGCCGGTCGTCGGCCTCGACCTCGACCTCGGTCTCGCCGTCGACGATGATGCCCTCTCGTACGACGTACTCGCTGGGGACGGACTCCTGGTCCACCACTACGCGGTAGGTGCCCGGTTCGGGCAGCTCCACTTCCCACATTCCATCAGAGTCGGTCTCCGCCGCCCCGATCTCGTCCTCACCGTCGTAGACCGTGATCCCGATGCCTTCGACACCTTGATCCCGGTTCTCCGGGTTGAGGATCTGACCGTGCAGCGCTTCACCGCCCTGTTCGTCTGCCGCTGCCACTGGCCCGGGGATCACCAGGATGGCGGTGATCAGGGCGAGCAACACGGTCACGAGACGTGTGCGCACGCGCGCTCCTTGCGCATCTGAGGGTGACGGCACCAAATGCGAGCATTCGACACCGCTTGTCCTTTACTGTTCGGTGCGGCGAGTTTAGCCCGGTTTAGCCTGGTCATTCAGCAGAGCTAAAGCCACGTGACCCAACCGTCACCCCATTGTGCGCAAACGAGATCAAAATGGTATCCATCGACCGTTGACGGTGGCCATTCGTCTAGTTTTCGTCACCCCCGGCACACCGCCCCTCACCCTCCCTCCCCCGGACACGACAACGGGGCCCCACCCGGTCGGGTGCGGCCCCGGTTCAGGGTCGCGGGGGTCGGCCCGGTCGGCCTACTGTCCCCCGAGGGTCTCGACGACCGTCTCGGCGACCTTCCTCATGGTCAGTCTCCGGTCCATCGAGTTCTTCTGGATCCACCGGAACGCCTCGGGCTCACTCATCCCGTGACGCCCCTGGAGAAGCCCCTTGGCCTGCTCGACCAGCTTGCGGGTCTCGAGACGGTCCTGGAGGTTGCCGACCTCCGACTCCAGCGCCGCCAGTTCGGCGTAGCGGGAGGTGGCCATCTCGATGGCCGGCACGAGGTCCGACTTGTTGAACGGCTTGACCAGATAGGCCATGGCCCCGGCGTCCCGCGCGCGCTCCACCAGCTCTCGCTGGGAGAAGGCGGTCAGGATGACGACCGGCGCGATGCGCTCACCGGCGATGCGCTCGGCGGCCGAGAGGCCGTCGAGCACCGGCATCTTGATGTCGGTGATCACCAGGTCGGGCTTGAGCTCCCGGGCAAGCCGGATAGCGGTCTCCCCGTCCCCGGCCTCGCCGACGACGGCGTAACCGTCCTCTTCCAGCATCTCCTTGAGGTCCAGGCGGATCAGGGCCTCGTCTTCCGCGATCACCACACGGCTCTGCGTCCTCGTCACGTACATGAGGTTACAGAGATCCGCTAGGATGCTGAGCGTCGGGACCGGCAATGCGCGCCAATCGTGACACCACCGTTGACCGGGGCCGCTGGCCGACCGGGAAAACTACAGAGAATGTCTTGACAAATTCTCCAAGCCCTGGTAGCCCAATGGCAGAGGCAGCAGATTCAAGTCCTGCGCAGTGTGGGTTCGAATCCCACCCAGGGTACGAGAGCCACCCCAAGGGGTGGCTTTTCTGCTTCTCGGAGCATTGACCGGACGTGGGCGAATGTCACAGGTGTGAGCGAATCTTCACTCTATGTACTCACGCGACATCGTTGAAGAGACTTTTCGCCTCAAGGCCCTCGGCCTGACCGACCGCGCCATCGCGGAACAGTGCGGCGTCTCCGTCCAAGCGCTCAGGCACTGGCGCTACGGCACCCGGCGGTCCCCGCAGACGGAAGCCGACCGGACCGCTTACTGCCCTGTCTGCGGGACTGGTGCCCTGGACCCCGCAGCCTACGTCTACCTGCTCGGTCTCTATTTGGGAGACGGGTACATCGGACGTATCCGCAACGGGGTCGACTACCTGTCGATCGCCTGTTGCGACACATGGCCCGGCCTCATCGAGGAGTGCGCACGAACGATATCCACGGTCTTCCCCGTGGGTGCCTTCCAGGTACGGCGCCAGGGCTGTACGGAGGTCAAGGGAACCTCCAAGCACTGGCGCTGCATCTTCCCGCAGAACGGCAAGGGAATGAAGCACTCACGACCGATCATCCTCGAACCCTGGCAGCAGGAGGCCGTCGACGAGTGCCCCGAACCCTTCATCCGAGGACTGATCCACTCCGACGGCTGCCGCGTGTCCAACCGTGTGCGCAAGAAGACAGACGGAGGATGGAAGTACTACGAGTACCCCCGCTATTTCTTCTCCAACACGTCACAGGACATCAGCAACCTTCTTGTCCATGCCCTCGACCGGCTCGGCATCTCATGGAGGCGCCGAGTGGAGGTGAAGCTCCCGAACCGGGATGCGTTCATCGTGTCGGTGTCGAAGCGGGCGGCCGTAGCGCGGATGGACGAGTTCGTGGGGCCCAAGTACTGAGGAGCGGTCAGCGGGGCCAGAACCTGCGTAACTACCCGGCCAGTTCGACCACAAATGGGCCTTTTGTCACTTTATCCCCGGGCAAGGCGGGCCGAACCGGTCACATCACGGCCACAACCTGAGTACAACCCGTGGGTTCGGTCGTCCCGGCGACCGCGTGTCCCTGATCCTTGAAGATCACGGACGAGTTCTCAGGAGAGGAGCAGCAGGTGCTGACCGCGGTGGCCGGAATCGTCGGCGCACTGGTAATCGGCGCCTGGGTCGTGGTGGCCTGGGGCTCCCGACGCCGCCAGCCCTGGTTGCTGACCCCGTTCGCCCTGCTCGTCGTCCTTCTCGTGGCCGTGGGCCAGGCGGGCTGGTCGTTCCTCCCCGCGGCGGCGCTCGTCGCCGGCTCCTTCGCCGAGCTGGTCATCGGCGCCCGTGAGTCCCCCGCCGTGCGCACCAAGGATCCCGACGCGCCGCTGAGCACGGAGCGCTGGGCGGCCGCCGTCGCCGCCCCGTTCCGGGTGGCGCTCGCCGAGCCCTGGGACGTGGTGGCGCGCCCGTCGCTGCGCCGCCGCTACCGGCGGCTGCTGGAGCGCCAGTGGCAGGTGACGGACCGGGAGTCGCTCCTGGCGGCCGTGGAGGGTCTTCTGGACGAGTTGCACACGAGTCCGACCCTGGACCTGGTCGTGGACCTGAGGGGCGGGATCGCGCGTTCCCGGTTCCCCCGGGACGAGGGCGGCCAGGCGACGGGCGGGCACGTGCTGCTGACGCCGGAGCAGGTCGTCCGGTTGCGTGCCGTCACGGGGGTCGGCGAGGCCGACGAGACGGTGATCATCGGGGCGTACCAGTGGTGGCGGTCGGTGCACGTGATCCGGTTGGTGTGCGGGGGCGCGACCCTGGACTGGCTGAGCCCGGTGGAGACGCAGACCCTGTTGCGGCGGGTGGCCTCGGACCTGCAGCGCCGGTACTCGTCGTGGCAGCAGTTGTCGACGGCTTTCCACGCGGGGTACCTGCTGTGGCGGGACAAGGGCGTGGAGGGGGACCACGGGGGGGCGGACCGGGTGTGGGCGGCTCTGGGTCTGCTCACCGAGGATGTGCGGAGTCCGTGGAACCTGCTGCCGTGGGACATGCCGTTGGAGCGGGTCATTCCGGAGGGCGGGCTGGCGGCCAACCCGGAGCCGTAGGGCTCCGGAAAGACGTCGGCCGCACCTGGCCCTGACCCGGTGGGTCGGCGCGGCTCATACGCCGTTCCTCCGGGCCGGACCTGATGCGGCACGTCTTGCGGGCGCCCGTCGCGGGCGCCGGGTCCTACGTGGTTCCGAGCGCGACGGCGTCGCCGAGGCGGTGGACGCGCAGGGAGTTGGTGGATCCGGTGGTTCCGGGCGGGCTGCCGGCCACGATGACGACCTTGTCGCCCTTGGTGTAGTCGCCGAGCTGGAGGAGTTCGGCTTCGACCTGGCGGACCATGTCGTCGGTGTTGTCGACCCAGGGCACCAGGTTGGTCTCCACTCCCCAGGTGAGGGAGAGGGTTCCGCGGGTGGAGTTCTCGGTGGTGAACGCCATGAGCGGGATGGGTGAGCGGTAGCGGGCCAGGCGTCGGGCGGTTTCGCCGGACATGGTGAAGGCGACGAGGGCCTTGGCTCCGATGGTGGCGCCGATTTCGGCGGCGGCGCGTGCGATGGCTCCGCCGGTGGTCTCGGGTACCCGGTTGAGGATGTGCGAGGCGCGCAGGGATTCCTGTTCTGCGGCGCTGATGATGCGGGCCATCGTCTCGACGGTCTCGATGGGGTATTGGCCGACGCTGGTCTCTCCGGAGAGCATGACGGCGTCGGCGCCGTCGAGGACGGCGTTGGCGACGTCGGAGGCCTCGGCGCGGGTGGGCCGGGGTGATCCGATCATGGATTCGAGCATCTGGGTGGCGACGATGACCGGTTTGGCCTTGTCGCGGCAGCGTTCGACGGCGCGTTTCTGCACCATGGGGACGTTCTCGAGGGGGAGTTCGACGCCGAGGTCGCCGCGGGCGACCATGACTCCGTCGAAGACCTCGATGATGTCCTGGAGGCGTTCGACCGCCTGGGGCTTCTCGATCTTGGCGATGAGGGGGACGGTGATGCCCTCCTCGTCCATGATGCGGTGGCATTCCTCGGCGTCCGCGGGGCTGCGGACGAAGGAGAGGGCGACCATGTCGACGCCCTGGTGGAGGGCCCAGCGGAGGTCTGCCTCGTCCTTCTCGGTGAGGGCGGGGACGCTGACGGAGACGCCGGGGAGGTTGAGTCCCTTGTGGTTGGAGACGGTGCCGCCGTAGATGACGCGGGTGTGGACGTCAGTGCTGGTGGTCTTGGTGCATTCGAGGACGACGCGGCCGTCGTCGATGAGGACGCGGTCGCCGGGGCGGACGTCTCCGGGGAGTCCCTTGTAGGTGGTGGAGACGCGTGTGGCGTCGCCGGGGACGTCGTCGATGGTGACGGTGAACTCGTCTCCGGCGGTGAGTTCGACCGGTCCGTCGGGGAAGGTGCCGACGCGGATCTTGGGTCCTTGGAGGTCGGCGAGGACTCCGACTGCTCGTTGGGCCGACTCAGCGGCTTCGCGCAGGTTGGCGAGGCTGGCGCTGTGGTCGTCGTGGGTTCCGTGGCTGAGGTTGATACGGGCGACGTCGAGTCCTGCGTCGACGAGCTTGCGGAGGACTTCCGTGCTCGACGTGGCGGGACCGAGGGTCGCGACGATTTTTGCTCGACGTGTCACGCCTATCACTTTAGAGCGTCTGGGGGATGCAGTGGTCTAAACCAGGTTGCGAATGGACGTATCTCAGGCTGCGGGAAGACGAACGGGGGCGTTGCACGAACGGGGTTGTGGGTGGTGCGGGGGCTTTCTGTAGGTTGCCTGTGACGGTGGCGATTCTGGGAGGTTCTGGTGTTCTCGCGTGATGTGGTGCTGGGTGCGTTGGCGGTGGAGGTTGCCTCGTTGGACGCGGTGTTGTGGGGGTTGTCGGAGGAGGAGGCGGTGGTGGGGACGCGGTGTGCGCCGTGGGATGTGGCGGCGTTGGCGGCGCACACGGTGAGGGCGATGTTGCAGGTGGAGCCGATGTTGGTTGGTGAACCTGCGGTGACGGGAGGGGCGTTGGTTTCTGCTGGGGAGTATTACCGGCCGGATGTGCGGTTCTCGGCGGAGGTGAACGCGCATCGGGTGGGTTCGGCGGTGGAGGCGGCGGCGCGTCGTACGGACGCGGGTGAGTCGGGGCGGTTGTTGCGGGGGCGGTGGTCGCCGTTGGTGGCGCGGTTGGCGGCGGAGCCGGTGGGCCGGGTGGTGGTGACGCGTCACGGGGACCGGATGCTGTTGTCGGATTTCCTGGTGACGCGGGTGGTGGAGTCGGTGTTGCACGGGTTGGACCTGGCGGACGCGCTGGGTCGGGATCCGTGGGTGTGCGGTGGGGCTTTGGACGTGGTGCGGGGGTTGTTGTTCGGGGAGGCCGATCCGGCGGTGGTGGAGGAGGTGGTGCCGGGTGCGTTGTCGGGTCGTGAGGCGGGGGTGGCCGCGGTGCGTTCGGTGACGGGCCGTGGGGGCGGTGTGTCCCGAGGTGCGTGGGAGGGGGCGGGGGTGCGGTTCCTGGCGTTGGGTTAGGCGGTGGGGGCGTGCCGGGGGCGGGTTCTGGGGTTGGGCCTGTTCGTCCCGGAGGGGCACGCCTGGGGCCTGCCCCGCCCGGCCCTGCCGCCCCCCGGGGCGGCGGGTCGGGCGGGTGTCAGTGGGCGGGGTCGGCGCGGGCGGCCTGTTCGTTGGCGTCGGCGCGGGCGGTGGCGGTGCGCAGGTGGCGCAGGGCGAGGAGGGTGGCGGCGGTGAAGACGGCTGCGCCGAAGAGGGCGGGGGCCCGGAGGTCGGCACGGGCGAGGAGGCCGCCGAGGAGGGCGCCTGCGGGGGCGAGTCCGAGGCCGAGCATCTGCTTGGCGCTGCTGACGCGTCCCATGAGGTGTTCGGGGACGATCTGCTGGAGGATGCCGCTGGAGAGGACGGTGCCGTAGGCGCTGGCGGCGGCGACGAGGGTCCAGGCGGCGGCTGCGGTGGGGGCGTCGGGGGCGAGGGCGAAGAGGGTGCAGAAGGCCGCTTGGGCGAGGTATCCGGCGGTGATGCCGCGGTAGCGGCCGATGCGGTGTGCGGTGTTGCCGGCGAGGAGTGCGCCGCCGATGGCGCCGAGGGCGGCGGTGGCGAGGAAGACGCCGAAGAGGTGCGGGGGGACGCCGTAGTGGTCCTGGACGGTGAGGACGAAGACGGCGGTGACCGCTGCGGCGCCGAGGTTGAGGGTGGCGCCGAAGAGGATGAGGGCGCGTAGGGGCGGGTCGGTGTGGATGTGGCGCAGGCCTTGTCCGATGTCGTGGAGGACGGCGCGGACGGGGTCGGCGGGCGGGGTGGCGGGCTGGTCGGTGGGTGGTGCGGGGGCTCGGCGTGCGGTGAGGGGCAGTCCGAGGAGGATGAGGGCGCCGAGGGCGTAGGCTCCGGCGTTGGTGGCGAGGGGCAGGGCTGCGGCGATGGCGAAGAGGAAGCCGCCGAGGGGTGCGCCGGCGAATTCCTGGGCGACTTCGCGTCCGCCGACGAGCCGTCCGTTGGCGCGGTCGAGTGCGGTGCGGGCGAGGGCGGGGAGGATGGCCCTTCCGGCGGTGTCGTAGACGATCTCGCATGTCATGGCGGCGAACATGACGATGTAGAGGGTGGTGACGGTGGCGTTGCCGGTGGCGGTGAGGATCGCGAGGGCGGTGATGGCGGCGGCGCGGAGGAGGTTGGCGGCGACCATGGCCCTGACGCGGTCGACGCGGTCGACGAGGGCTCCGGCGAGGAGTCCGAAGAGGAGCCAGGGGAGGTAGCGGGCCGCGGTGAGTCCGGCGACGGCGAGGGGGTCGTTGGTGAGGGCGGCGGCGAGCATGGGCAGGGCCGTGAGCATGATGCCGTCGGCGAGGTTGCTGGAGAGGCTGCCTGCCCAGAAGCGGTGGAAGGCCGGGCTGAGGCGTGGTGTGGGTCGGGGGGAGGGTCGGCCGGGCGCGGGGGGTGTGTTGGTGGACATGTGCCTTCGGGGGTGCCGGTGGGGTGTCGGCGGGGGACTCTATCGAAGGCCGTCGGTTGTGCGGGTGGTTTTCGGGTGCGGGTGGGGGCCCGGTCGGTGGGCCGGGCCCGGTGGGCGGGTGTTCAGCGGTCGCGGCGGGGTGGTGGGAGGAAGGCGGCGACGCGGCCGTAGGCGCGGAGGATGCGCAGGCGTTGGATGGTGCGCATCCCTTCGCGTTCGATGGTGGCGGCGGTGTCCCAGTGTTCCCAGGCGGCGTCCCATCCGCCGTCGGGGCGTTGGCTGTTCTCGAAGTAGTCGAGGTTGCGGTCGATCTCGGCTTCGGTGAAGAGGGGCCGGGCGATGTGGCCGGGGTTGTCGGCGAGGTCGAGCGGTGTGTGGACGTGTCGCTGTCCGCAGGGTTTGGGGTTGACGTCGATGCCGGCGCGGATCATGGGGTGGAGGCGGTTGATGGCCTGGACGGCTCGGGGGCGGTCGGGCGCGTGTTGGAGGAAGGCGCAGATGCCGATGGCTTCGTGGGGGTCGGTCCAGTGGAGTGCGTCGATGCGTTTCCAGCACCAGGCGGTGGCGAGGTCGCGCCAGGGGTGGCTGATGTGGTGTTTGTGCAGGTAGCCGGTGATGTGGGCGGTGAGGCCGAGGTCGGCGGTGAAGTCGTCGCGGTGCTGCCACCAGGGGGCGGCCTCGCTGTAGCGGACGTTGGGCAGGACGGGAGGCAGGCCGCCGTCGGGTTCGCTGACGGTGGAGAGGTAGCGGCAGATGCCGAGTCCGACGGTGGTGGGGATGGGGCCGAGTTCGTCGAGGTGGCGCAGGGCGATCTGGGCGGCGGCGGGTTGGCTGGCGTGTCCGCGGAGGTCGGGGTCGAGTCCGTTGCCGTAGCCGCCGTCGAGGTTGCGGTAGGCGGTGAGTGCTTGGCGGACGGGTTCGGTGGGGCCGTTCTGGAAGAGGTGGGCGAAGCGGTGGCGGTCGATGAGTCGCGCGTTGCGCATGGTGAAGTGTTCCGCTGTGCGGAAGGAGTCCCAGGTCACGACGGTCATGTCTTCGACGGTACGTCCGCTGTCGGGCGCGGAGAATAGCTCGCGGGACAATCCATTCGCGTTCTTTACGCGGGGTTCGAAGCTTTGTGGTGTTTGCGTCTTCGGTGGTGGATGAGGTGTCCGGCCCAGGAGGCGGCGATGGTGGCGGCGACGGCGAGTTGGACCGTGAGGAGGTGTTGTGAGGGGTAGATGACGCCGGTGAGGTAGTGGTCGATGAAGCCGGTGGCGGGGAGTCCCGCCTGGCCGGCGTTCTCGCGTCCCCAGTTCTCGAGGGCGGTGAGGGGGCACTGCCATCCGATGACGGTGACGCCGAGGCCGTAGAGGGCGCAGGCGAGGTGGGGCCAGAGGGTGCGGGGCCACCGCCAGGCGAGGAATCCGCCGAGGGTGACGTAGGCGAGGAAGAGCAGGTGGAGGAGCATGGCGGTGTCGCCGATGAGTCGGTAGGCCATGGGCGTCGTCCTCCCTGGTGTGTCCGCGGGCGCTGTGGGCCCGCGGAGGGGCCGGCCCGGTGCGGGGCTCCGTGGGAGGGGTGCGGGGAGGCCCGGGCGCCGGATCGGGTCCGTCTGTTCCCAGTATCTCCGGGCGGAGCCGGGCGGGCCAGGGGGCGGTGCGGCCTGTGGAGGGGGGTGTCCGGGGCGCGGGCGCGCCCTGTGCCCGCGGCCCCGGCGCCTGTGACCGCCCGCGGCCCGGCCTTGCACCGGCAGGCACCGGCAGGCACCGGCAGGCACCGGCAGGCACCGGCAGGCACCGGCAGGCACCGGCAGGCACCGGCAGGCACCGGCAGCCGGGAACGCGTTGGGCGCGGGGGGTGTTCCCCCCGCGCCCGACGCGTGGTGTGCTGCCGTGTTCCGCGGTGCGGGCGTCCCCTAGACCAGGGGGCGCTCGGTCGGCGGGATGGCCACCGGCAGGTTGGTACCGCCGGGAAGGCCGGTCCCGGTGGCGAGGAAGCGGTCCACGCCCGCGGCGGCGGAGCGGCCCTCGGCGATGGCCCAGACGATCAGCGACTGGCCGCGCCCCATGTCGCCGGCGCAGAAGACGCCGTCGACGGTGGTGCGGTAGTCGCTGTCGCGCACGACGTTGCCGCGGCCGTCCAGTTCGACGCCGAGCTGGTCGATCATGCCCTCCTTCTGCGGGCCGACGAAGCCCATGGCGAGGGTGACCAGGTCGGCGGGGATCTCGCGCTCGGTGCCCTCGACGGGCTCGAAGCCGTTGGGGCCGCGCTTGACCTCGACCAGCTTCAGCGCGCGGACGTTGCCGTCCTGGTCGCCGAGGAACTCCAGGGTGTTGACGGAGTAGATGCGCCGTCCGCCCTCCTCGTGGGCGCTGGTGACCTTGTACAGCATCGGCATGGTCGGCCAGGGCTGGTGGTCGGGCCGCGTCGCCGGGGGCTTGGGCATGATCTCCAGCTGGGTGACCGACGCGGCCCCCTGGCGGTGGGCGGTGCCGACGCAGTCGGCGCCGGTGTCGCCGCCGCCGATGACGATGACGTGCTTGCCCTCGGCGTGGATGGGGGCGCGGTCGTAGTCGCCCTCCTGCACCTTGTTGGCCAGGGGCAGGTACTCCATGGCCTGGTAGATGCCCTTGAGCTCGCGTCCGGGTGCGGGCAGGTCGCGCCAGGCGGTGGCTCCGCCGGTGAGGACGACGGCGTCGTGGCCGGCGCGGAGCTCGTCGACGGTGATGTCGACGCCGATCTCGACGCCGGTGCGGAAGGCGGTGCCCTCCGCGGTCATCTGGGCGAGGCGGCGGTCGATGTGCCGCTTCTCCATCTTGAACTCGGGGATGCCGTAGCGGAGGAGGCCTCCGATGCGGTCGGCGCGCTCGTAGACGGTGACGTCGTGTCCGGCGCGGGTGAGCTGCTGTGCGGCGGCGAGCCCGGCGGGGCCGGAGCCGACGACGGCGACCTTCTTGCCGGTGCGTGTGGTGGGGGGCAGGGGCTTGACCCAGCCCTCCTCCCACGCGCGGTCGATGATGGAGACCTCGACGTTCTTGATGGTGACGGCGGGCTGGTTGATGCCGAGCACGCACGCGGACTCGCAGGGGGCGGGGCAGAGCCGGCCTGTGAATTCCGGGAAGTTGTTGGTGGCGTGCAGGCGTTCGATCGCCTCGGCCCAGTCGTGGTTGTGGACGAGGTGGTTCCACTCGGGGATGAGGTTGCCGAGCGGGCAGCCGTTGTGGCAGAACGGGATGCCGCAGTCCATGCAGCGTGAGGCCTGCTTGGTGACGGTGGCGCGGTCGAAGTCCTCGTACACCTCGCGCCAGTCCTGGATGCGGACGTCGACGGGGCGGTGGGCGGGGAGTTCCCGCTCGGTGATCTTCAGGAAACCCTTGGGGTCGGCCATGGTGTTTCTCCTCCTCTCGTGTGGGCCGGCGCTCAGGACTGCGCGGAGGCCATGACGGCCTCGTTGACGTCGCGGCCGTCTCTTTCGGCCTCTGCCTGGGCGAGCAGGACCCGCTTGTAGTCGCGCGGCATGACCTTGGCGATCCGGGCGAGGCCGGTGTCGCCCTGGGCGAGGATGCGCCGGGCGACGTCCGAGCCGGTCTCGGCCAGGTGCCGGGTGAGGACGTCGGTGAGGTAGGCGCGGTCCTCCTCGGTGAGGGCGTCGATCTCGACCATCTCGGTGTTGACGCGCCGTGTGTCCAGGTCCAGGACGTAGGCGATGCCGCCGGACATGCCGGCTGCGAAGTTGCGGCCGGTGCGGCCGAGGACGACGGCGCGTCCGCCGGTCATGTACTCGCAGCCGTGGTCGCCGATGCCCTCGACCACGGCGAGCGCGCCGGAGTTGCGGACGCAGAAGCGTTCGCCGACGACGCCGCGGAGGAAGATCTCGCCGGAGGTGGCTCCGTAGCCGATGACGTTTCCGGCGATGATGTGGTCCTCGGCGACGAGCCGGGATTCGGCCGCGGGGCGGACGACGAGGCGGCCGCCGGAGAGTCCCTTGCCGACGTAGTCGTTGGCGTCCCCGGACAGGCGCAGGGTGACGCCCTTGGGCACGAAGGCGCCGAAGGACTGTCCCGCGGATCCGGTGAAGGACACGTCGATGGTGTCGTCGGGGAGGCCGTCGGCGCCGTAGCGCTTGGTGACCTCGTGTCCGAGCATGGTGCCGACGGTGCGGTTGACGTTGCGCACGGGCAGTTCGAGCCGGACGGGCCGGCCGAAGTCGAGCGCGCCCTCGCTGAGCTGGATGAGGGTGTTGTCCAGGGCCTTGGCGAGGCCGTGGTCCTGGATGCGCTGGTGGGTGCGGTGGTCGCCGGTGCGGGGTTCGACCTCGTGGAGGATGGGTGCGAGGTCCAGCCCCTGGGCCTTCCAGTGGGTGACGGCTTCGGTGGTGTCGAGCAGGTCGACGGCGCCGATGGCCTCGTCGAGGCTGCGGAAGCCGAGCCGGGCGAGGTACTCGCGGACCTCCTGGGCGATGAACTCGAAGAAGTTCACGACGTGGTCGGCCTGGCCGGAGAACCGTGCGCGCAGGGCGGGGTTCTGGGTGGCGACGCCGACGGGGCAGGTGTCGAGGTGGCAGACGCGCATCATGACGCAGCCGGAGACGACGAGGGGCGCGGTGGCGAAGCCGAACTCCTCGGCGCCGAGGAGTGCGGCGATGACGACGTCGCGTCCGGTCTTCATCTGGCCGTCGGCCTGGACGACGATGCGGTCGCGCAGGCCGTTGAGCAGGAGGGTCTGCTGGGTCTCGGCGAGGCCGAGCTCCCAGGGGGTGCCCGCGTGCTTGAGGGAGGTGAGCGGCGAGGCGCCGGTCCCCCCGTCGTGGCCGGAGATGAGGACGACGTCGGCGTGGGCCTTGGAGACGCCCGCGGCGACGGTGCCGACGCCCGCTTCGGAGACCAGCTTGACGTGGACCCGTGCGGACGGGTTCGCGTTCTTGAGGTCGTGGATGAGCTGGGCGAGGTCCTCGATGGAGTAGATGTCGTGGTGCGGCGGCGGGGAGATGAGCCCGACGCCGGGGGTGGAGTGCCGGGTGTCGGCGATCCACGGGTAGACCTTGTGGCCGGGCAGCTGGCCGCCCTCGCCGGGCTTGGCGCCCTGGGCCATCTTGATCTGGATGTCGTCGGCGTTGCTGAGGTAGTGGGAGGTGACGCCGAAGCGGCCGGAGGCGACCTGCTTGATGGCGCTGCGCCGCAGGTCCCCGTTGGCGTCGGGGGTGAAGCGGGCGGGGTCCTCGCCGCCCTCGCCGGTGTTGGACTTGCCGCCGAGGCGGTTCATCGCGATGGCGAGGGTCTCGTGTGCCTCGGCGGAGATGGAGCCGTAGGACATGGCTCCGGTGGAGAAGCGCTTGACGATCTCGGAGACGGGTTCGACCTCGTCGACGGGGACGGGTTCGCGCACGCCCTCGCGGAGGCGGAAGAGCCCGCGCAGGGTCATGAGCTTCTCGGCCTGGTCGTCGATCTTGGAGGTGTACTCCTTGAAGATCTCGTACGTGCGGGTACGGGTGGAGTGCTGGAGCTTGAACACCGTCTCGGGGTTGAAGAGGTGGGGTTCGCCCTCGCGGCGCCACTGGTACTCGCCGCCGACGTCCAGGCGCCGGTGGGCGCCGGGGTTGGCGGCGTGGGCGCGGCGGTGGCGGATGGCGACCTCTTCGGCGAGGACGTCGAAGCCGACGCCGCCCAGGCGTGAGGTGGTTCCGGTGAAGCAGCGGTCGATGACCTCGGCGCCGAGGCCGAGGGCCTCGAAGATCTGGGCCCCGGTGTAGGAGCTGACGGTGGACACGCCGATCTTGGACATGACCTTGAGGACGCCCTTGCCGAACGCCTTGACGGTGTTGCGGACGGCCGTGTCGGCGTCGACGCCGCCGAGGGTTCCGCGTTCGACCATGTCGCGGACGGTGGCGAGGGCCAGGTACGGGTTGACGGCGGAGGCGCCGTAGCCGACGAGGAGTGCCACGTGGTGGCATTCGCGCACGTCGGCGGCTTCGATGAGGAGGCCGACCTCGGTGCGGGTCTTCTCGCGTACCAGGTGGTGGTGGACGGAGCCGGTGAGCAGGAGCGAGGGGACGGGTGCGCGGTCGGCGCCGGCCCCGCGGTCGCTGAGCACGAGGATGTGCGCGCCGTCGGCGATGGCCAGGGACACCTCGGTGTTGATCTGGTCGAGGCGTGCGGAGAGGGCGTCCCCGCCGCCGTCGACGGGGTAGGTGCCGTCGACGGTGTAGGTCCTGAGGGCGGGGTTGTCGCGGCCGGCGGCGACGATGGCGGCGAGTTCGGCCTGGTCCACGACGGGTGTGGGCAGGACGAGCCGCTGGGTGTCGCCGGGGGCGGCGTCGAGGATGTTGTGCTCGGCGCCGAGGAGGGTGGACAGGCTGGTGACCATCTCCTCGCGGATGGCGTCCAGCGGCGGGTTGGTGACCTGGGCGAAGTTCTGCGAGAAGTAGTCGAAGAGCTGCCGGGAGCGGTCGGAGAGCGCGGCGACGGGTGTGTCGGTGCCCATGGAGCCGATGGGCTCGGCTCCGGTGCGGGCCATGGGGGTGAGGATGACGCGGAGTTCTTCCTCGGTGTACCCGAAGACCTGCTGGGCGAGGTTGAGCTCGGTGACGGGGACGGGGTCCGCGGCGGGGAGTTCGGCCAGGCGCAGGACGCCGGAGTCGATCCACTCCTGGTAGGGGTGTTCGGCGGCGAGTTCGGCCTTGATCTCCTCGTCCTCGATGATGCGGCCCTGCGCGGTGTCGACGACGAAGATGCGGCCGGGCTGGAGGCGTCCCTTGCGGACGACGGTGGCGGGGTCGATGTCGAGGACTCCGGCCTCGCTGGCGAGGACGACGAAGCCGTCCTCGGTGACCCAGTAGCGGCCGGGGCGCAGCCCGTTGCGGTCCAGGACGGCGCCGACGACGGTGCCGTCGGTGAAGGACACCGAGGCGGGGCCGTCCCAGGGCTCCATGAGGGTGGAGTGGTACTCGTAGAAGGCCCGGACGGCCGGGTCCATCTCGGTGTGGTTCTCCCACGGCTCGGGGATCATCATGAGCACCGCGTGCGGGAGGGTGCGTCCGCCGAGGTGGAGGAGTTCGAGGGCGTCGTCGAAGGACGCGGTGTCGGAGTCGTCGGGGTCGACGATGGGGAAGATGCGGTCGAGGTCGCCGGGGATGAGGTCGCTGGCGAGCTTGGCCTCGCGTGCGCGCATCATGTTGCGGTTGCCCTTGACCGTGTTGATCTCGCCGTTGTGGGCGACGAAGCGGAACGGGTGGGCGAGCGGCCAGGACGGGAAGGTGTTGGTGGAGAACCGGGAGTGGACCAGGGCGAGGCCGGACGCGTAGCGCCGGTCGGACAGGTCGGGGAAGAACGGTTCGAGCTGCGGGGTGGTGAGCATGCCCTTGTAGGCGATGGTGCGCGGGGACAGGCTCGGGAAGTAGACGTCGGTCTCGTGCTCGGCGCGCTTGCGGACGCAGTAGGCGTGGCGTTCGAGTTCGATGCCGGTGAGGCCCTCGGTGGGGGTGCCCGGGGTGCCGGTGATGAAGAGCTGCCCGAAGTAGGGCATGGCCTGGCGGGCGGCAGGGCCGCTGTACTGGGGCTCGAAGGGCAGTTCGCGCCAGCCGAGGAGGGTCAGCCCCTCGTCGGCGACGATGGCGTCGATGGCCTCGACGGCGGCGGCGCGCTCGGCGGCGTCGACGGGGAGGAAGGCGATGCCGGTGGCGTAGGCGCCGGGCTCGGGGAGTGCGAAGTCGCAGACCTCGGTGTAGAGCTCGTGCGGGATCTGGGTGAGGATGCCCGCGCCGTCCCCGTCGTCGGGGTCCGCGCCGGAGGCGCCCCGGTGGTCGAGGTTGCGGAGGACGGTGAGCGCCTTCTCGACGATGTCGTGGCTGCGCCGGCCGGTGAGGTCGGCGACGAAGCCCACACCGCAGGCGTCGTGCTCGAAGGTGGGGTCGTACAGGCCCTGGGAAGTGGATTCTGCGTTCGTTCGGACGGACGAACGCCGCACCTGAGCAGCGGGCATCTACCCTCCCTGTCGTCTCTTGTCGGCTTTGTGAAAAGCGCATTCGGGACGACATTGGCCCTGCTGCGTGCGGATGTAGTTGTGTGCCGCGTGAGCGGCGGTTCCCGCTGGGCGGGCGCCCTTCGCGCTACCGTCGCGCGTCCACGTCCTCGTGGTCGCCGGTGGCGGTCGGGGTCCCTGTTGCGGGCGGGTTCCCTTATACACGCTGGTCCGGCCGCGATGCGAATCGAAGGTCTAGACCAGATGGCGCCGCGGTGCGCCGGTGTTCGCGGTTCGCCCGCGGGGGGCGGTGCTGTCCCTCTCGGTTGTCCCCGATGAGGGCTGGCCTAGCCGGTTTTTCCACGAGGGAACCCCGCTAAACCTCCCAAAGTGGATAAAACCCCGACTGTGGGTCGGTGTTCCGCTCCGGGACCGCGTGACGCCGTGTACCGGTGGTCAACATTACCCCGGCGTTAACGCACCGCCCAAGGGGGCCCGGGTCCCCCACGTGGGTGATCTGTCCCTCACCCGAGACGGACCGTTCTGACCTGGGCGGCCACGGCCACCCGCCGACCCGTGGGACCATCGGTGGATGGCAGGCCACCCGACTTTCCCGGACCCGGACGACCACGGTTCCGCACCCCCCGACCACACCCCACGAACACCGGGAGTCACGGTTTCGGACACCTCCCCCGCGCACCCGCCCGGGGGCGCGCCGCCGCTGCCCGAGGCCGCGTTGCGGCTGCTGCGCGACCACGGCGTGGACATGCCCCGGCTCCGCCGGGTCCTGGCGCTGCTCGCCGACGGCCGGTGGTGGGGCGCCGACGACCTGGTCCGGGGTACGGGTGTCGCGTACACGCTGGTGTCGTCGCTGCTCAAGGCGCTGGACGAGGCCGGTGAACTCGCCACCGAGAGCGCCGGCCGCCAGAGCCGGGTACGCCTGGCGCGGCCCTCCGGCTACACCGGCGCGGCCGGCGACGACCTCGCCGACCCCGTGGCGCACCTCCTCCCCCGGTACGCCCGCGCCCACGCCGAGCTGGCGCGCGCCGTGGCCGAGGGGCCCGCCTCCGACCTGGACCTTGACCACGTCACCGCGACCGCGGAGACGGCGCTGCGCCGTGCCCTGTTCCTGGCCACGCGCTTCGACCTGCACGACCGGGTCCTGCTGTGCGTGGGCGACCACGACCTGACCTCGATCGCGCTGACGCTCGTGTGCCCCGGCGCCCGGGCCGAGGTCGTCGACATCGACGAGCGTGTGCTGGCGCACATCGACGCGCTGGCCGACAGGCTGGACCTGCGGGTGCGGACCCACACGGCCGACCTGCGCCTGGGGCTGCCGTCCACGGTGCGCGGCGTCGCGGACGTGGTGTTCACCGATCCCCCGTACACCGCCGACGGGGTGGAGCTGTTCGTGCGCCGCGGCGTGGAGGGCATGGCCGACCCCCGCCGGGGGCGGGTCCTGGTGGCGTACGGCGCCAGCGAGACCACGCCCAAGCTGGCGGCCGCCACCCAGTCGCGGCTGGCGCGGATGGACCTGCTGTTCGAGGCGGTGTGGCCGGACTTCAACCGGTACCACGGCGCGGAGTCCATCGGCGCGGCCTCCGACCTCTACGTGCTCCGGCCGCTCACGCGGGCCCCGGCGCCGCCCTCGGGCGACGCCGCCAGGGTGTACAGCCAGGGGGTGAACGCCAAGGAGGCCCGGGGCGGCCTCGACGCCGGGCGCGCCCGTGCGGTGCTCGACCGCGTGCGCGAGGACCTGGACGGCCGGGGGGCCGCGGACAGGGGCCGCGGGGACGGCGGCCGGACCGCCGCCGGGGGCGCGGAGCCGACGCTGGTGGGCGAGTGGCCGTCGGAGGTGTCGGCGGCCGGGCGGGTACGGCTGTCCACCTGGATGGACGCGCCCGCGCCCGTGGGCGACTGCGCCGTGCTCAACCTGACCGGCGGGTGGGAGCGGCTGGCGGCGCGCGCCGCCCTGGCCTCCGCCGCGGACACGGTGTACGCCCTGGTCCCCTCCTCCGCGGCGTGCGTGCGCGACGCCGCGGGGCAGCGGGGTCTGCGCGCCCTGGTGGAGCCCCGCTTCCGGGTGCGGTTCCTGCGCGGGTTCGGCGCCGACGACCTGACCGCGGTACGCCTGACGCGGCGCCCGCCGGACGTGGACGAACCGGGTGCGGGCGCGCCGGGCGGGGCGGGAGCGCGTGCCGAGGAGGGCCGGGGAGGAGCCCCGGAGGGCGAGCGGGCGCAGGGGGTTCCGGACGCCGCTGTCGACCTCCTCCTGACCCACGTGCAGGAGCGGGCGCACGGCACGCTCACCGCCACGCTGAGGGCCGGGCTCGTCGAGGTGTCGGCGCGCGGGGGCCGCCCGGCCAACAAGCGCACCGCGCGGCAGGCCGTGTCCACGGCGCCGTGGTGGCTGGCCGGCCACACGCTGCTCGACCTGCCCGAGCACCGCTTCGCGGAGCTGCGGGGCGTGGCCGCCGCACTGCTCGCCCAGGTGTAGGTCCCGCCCCGGCCGGCGCCGCGCGGGGCTGTCCGGGAGAGCACGGCGCCGGCGGAGCCCGACTCCCCCGGTCGCGACGCCACGGGCGGGGGCACCCGCCCGCCGGACCCCACCGGGGCCGGTGGACGGCCGCACGGGGTCCGCGGGGGGAACTCCCGCCCCGGCACGCGCGGAGGGGCCCGGAGGACGTGTCCTC
>NZ_JBSHDN010000011.1:0-69681 GCF_053616335.1 Nocardiopsis sp. NPDC055824 | reverse complement strand
GCGCGGGACCGCGCCTGCCGGGTGTCGCCGGGCGGGTCCCGCGGGACGCCGCCCGGCGGTGCGGAACGGGCCCCCGGGAGCGAGCCGGTGCCCGGGCCCGGGCGGAGGGGTCAGCGCGTTCCCCACGTGACGGCGGTGGCGGGGCCGACCCGGTTCCCACCGGGCTCCCACTCCACCCGGCCCCCGCCGTCGACCTTGACGAGCTTCCACTCGGTGTCGGCCTCCAGCGCGACGGCTCCGGACCAGGTGCCGTCGCCCCCGTCCGCCAGGGCGGCCCCGTCAGCGGGGTTCCACGAGCCGAGTCCGGGGGTCTCGCCGACGACGCGCACCACCTGGCCCGGCCGGGTGTCGACCGTCGCGGTGAGGGTCCCGCCGGGTTCTCCCGGGTCGGTGCCGCCGCAGCCGTCGGGGTCGTCGCACTCCCCGCCGACGTGGAGGGCCACGGCGCCGTCCGCGGGCACCCGTGCGGTGACGCGGCCGCCGGCGACGGTGACGGAGCCCTCGCCCGCGGCGTTGTCGTAGGTCCCGTCGGGCAGGCCGGTCGCGGCGTTCAGGTCCCAGGGCCGGCCGGAGGCGTTGAAGGCGGCGAATCCGCTGCCGCCCCGGTCGAAGGCCACCCGGGACGAGCCGTCCCGCGCCCTCTCGGCCAGCGGGGCGTCGCCGACCGCGCTGCGGAAGGCCGCCATGCCGGCGACGGCGCCGTCGCGGTGCTCGCAGACCCAGTCGGCGGAGGCGCAGTCGGCGTCCTCGGTGATCCATCCGGCGGGGTTGCCCTCCACCGTCCCGACGCTGGGCGGTCCCTCGGTCTCGTTGTCGCCGAAGGCGTAGCTCGACATCACCACGGGGGTGCCGTAGGGGTGGGCGAGCATGAAGGCCGTGGCGAGGTGGTAGCGGTCGCCGTCCTTGTGGGTGAGCGTGGGCTCGTAGCGCTGGGTGTCGTGGTTGTCGATGAACACGACGGCCTGGTCGGAGGAGAGCCCCCCGTACTCGGGCATCGCGGTCAGCCCGGCGATGTCGCCCCCGGCGAACCTCCGGGACACGTCGCGCTTGTAGTCGAAGTTGGTGACCTGGCCGTAGGGCGTGTAGGCGGTGTAGGGGATCGTGGCGTCGCCGTAGACCTCGTGGTAGACGCGCGGCCGCCCGCCGAACCCGGGGACCTCGTCCAGACCGCCGAAGATCGCGCCGATGTCCTCCTCGGGGACGTGCTTGGAGGCGTCCACCCGGAAGCCGGCCACGCCGAGGCCGACCAGTCCGTTGAGGTAGCGGGTGATCTGGGCCCGGACGTGGGGGCTGCCCGTGTCGAGGTCGGCCAGGCCCAGGAGCTGGCAGTTCTGGATCTCCGCCTTGTTCCCCCAGTCCGCGATGTCCTCGCGGCAGGGGCTGAAGTCGCCGTCCCCGAAGGCGGCGGAGCCGTCGCCGAACAGGTCGGGGTGGTCGTACTTGGCCCACCGCGTCCCGTTGCTGCCGGTCCCGGACCCGTCACCGGTCATGTGGTTGACGATCGCGTCGGCGTAGATCCTCACGCCGCTGTCGCGGCAGGTGGAGACCATCGCGGCGAACTCCTCGGCGGTGCCGCGGCGGGTGTTGCCGATGCTGTACGAGGTGGGCTGGTAGTCCTGCCACCAGGGGTGGTTCCCTCCCTCGGCGAAGGGGATGACGACGTGCTCCTGGGGCGGGGAGACCTGGACGGCGCCGAAGCCGTTCGGTCCGAGGAAGTCCTCGCACTCGGCGGCGACGGCGTCCCAGCTCCACTGGAACAGGTGGACGACGGTCTCACCGCTGTCCGCCTCCGCGGCGGGGGCAGGCGCGGCCTGGACCGGCGGGGGGTCGATCGGGCCGGGGGCGGCCAGCAGGCCGGCTCCCAGCAGGACCGCCGCGGCTGCTGCGCCGGGGCCTCGTGTACTCATGTGCGCTCCTTGGGGGGTGCGCGGCGGGGCCGTCGAGCCCTGCCGCCATGCCCTTGCAGTATTTGCAAGTTCTTGCATGGGAGTGACGAAGCTAACAGAACGACCCGCCCTTGTGAACAGCTGGTTTCGACCGAACCCCTCCCCTCACCCAGAGCGACGATCTCCGCACTGACGTGCGACGACGAGGCCGATGACGTGCGGCGACCACTGTCGTCACCACCCTGCCCCGCACCGTGAGCTGGACGGATGCGGCACCGTCCGCGTGCGGACGACGACAGAAAAATTCTGCAAGGTTACCGAAAGACACGCACAAAAAACCGGTGGCGGTGCGGATCGCGGGATCCGTACCGCCACCGGCTCCCCCCGGACGGCCTGCGGGAGCCGCCCCTGGAGGTTCTGCGCGGGAAGGCGCTACCAGAAGACGGCCACGCCGATGTTGACGACGGCGAGCACGCCCGCGACGATCGCGAGGTTCCTGGCGGGCTTGCGCAGGTTCAGGACGCCCAGCACCACGACGGCGAGGGCGACGACCAGCTTGACGGCGATCTTGACGTGGTCCAGCTCGGAGAGGTCGGCCATCTCGGCGACCCCCACGAGGAGCAGTCCGGTGACGAACTGGAGCAGCGAGCTGTGCAGCAGGACCTTGGGCGCCTTGGCGTTGTCGGTCATGAGCTGCATGAGGAAGCCCGCGATGATGCCGGCCAGGCCGAGCATGTGGAGGAAGACGAGCGCGGAGTAGAGGATGTCCATGGCCATACACTACTACGAGCCGTAGTTTTAGATTCCGGTTTGATGACACACCGACGTAACAAAACCGGCGCCCGGCCTCCCCCTCGGCTCACCCCCTGCGCAGAACCCCCCTCCGCCGCCACATCAGCCAGGCCAGCCCCACCACCAGGGCCGCCCCCACCGACCTGAGCAGCCACTCCCGGCCGACGTACTCCGAGACCCGGGACATCGCCGTCACCTCGGTGACGACCACCGTGTTGCTGGCGCACGCGGCCGGGTCCGCGTCGCGGTCGAGCAGCAGGCAGGCCGTACTCATCACCCTCTTGTCGGGCACGGCCCCCTCCGCCACCCGGGCCCGCACCGTGTACACGGCCTCCTCCCCCGCCGGGACCTCCACCCGCCAGTTCACGATGCCCTGGTCGGCCGACCCCCCGCCGTCGACCTCCAGGACCTCCAGCTCCTCCGGGAAGTGCTGGGCGAGCAGCGCGCCCCGGACCGGGTCGCCGTCGCTGTTGGCCACGGTCGTGCGCAGGGTGACCTCCTCGCCCGGGTTGGCCGGCTCGTCGCCCACCACCACCGACAGCCCCACCAGGGGCATCCGCCCCTCCTCCCCGGGGGCCGACCCGGGCAGCCCCCGGGGGTTCTCCTCCGCGGACGCGGGCGCGGCGGCCAGGCCGACCGCCACCAGCCCCGCCGCGAACGCGCCTCCCCATCCGGACACCGTGCTCCGACTGCTTCCCCGAACGAGCCGAGCCATCCCGTGCCTCCTGTGTGTTCGCGATCCGACAGCACTAGACAACTACGGGTGACCATCGGAACGCGTGCGGTGACACGCCCCGGGCGGGCGGTCTCCTTCCCGTCCCGGGTCGGAAGGGGCGTCTTAGCCCGTTCCGGGTGCGCCCGGGCGGAACCCGGCCGCGGGACGGGGCATCCTCCCGATGCCCCGGAGCGGCTCTTAGGACGATCGTGGACACCAGGACGGCGGGACACGGGGTCCGCGCCGACGGGGAGAGGACACACGATGTTCCACAGTGAACTGCTCGCTGCCAACGCCCGGATGATGACGGAGCAGCGCGTCCGCGAGATGGCCGACGTCCGCGCCGCGCTGAGCGCCCGGGCCGAGCTGCGCGCCCGGCGCCGGGAGGAGCGCCGCCGGGGCGGCCTCCTCCGCGCCCGCCGGCGCTACGGCCGGGCGGCCTGACCGTGGGGTCCCCGGACCCGTCGGCCACCGCTCCCGCCCCTGCGGCCCCGGGTCCTCCCGGGGCCGCCGCCCTTTCCCGGCGGGCCCCGCACGGCGGCACGGGGCCCGCCGGCTGCGGAACGCGGGACGAGTCCCCCGGGCGGACGGCGCCGGTGGTCCCGTCCGGGCGAAAACCCCTGGAAGAGTCACCTGCGCTCGACATAATGGGCGATATGCCCCTACTTGCCGATATCAGTACCGTCTTCGTCGGCCGTGAGCCCGAGCTCCGGCTCCTCCGAGACCACGCCGCGCGCTGCCACGGCGAGGCGTCGGGCATGGTCCTGGTCGGCGGCGACGCGGGCGTCGGCAAGAGCCGCCTGGTCGGCGAGTTCGTCTCGGCCCTCCCCCCGGGGACGGTGTTCACGGGCGGCTGCCTCCAGCTCGGCGTGGACGGCCTGTCCTACGCGCCCTTCACG
Organism: Nocardiopsis sp. NPDC055824; assembly: GCF_053616335.1. Taxonomy (NCBI): domain Bacteria; kingdom Bacillati; phylum Actinomycetota; class Actinomycetes; order Streptosporangiales; family Nocardiopsidaceae; genus Nocardiopsis; species Nocardiopsis sp. NPDC055824. The sequence goes on along the minus strand of NZ_JBSHDN010000011.1, from coordinate 65,389 downwards.
GCGGTCCTGCGCCAGCTGCTGCGCGAACGCGGGCGGGCCGCCTTCGAGGCCGCGGCGCCCGGGGGCCTCGGCGAGTTCGCCCGCCTCCTCCCCGAGCTGGGCGACGTGCCGGTCCAGCGCCCGGAGAACCGCGGCATCCTCTTCGAGCAGGTCCTGCGCCTGCTCGACCGCGCGGCGGAGGGCGGCGGGGTCACCGTCGTCCTGGAGGACCTGCACTGGTCGGACCACGCCACCCGCGACCTCCTCGTCTTCCTGGTCCGCAACCTCGACCTCCCCGGCGTCCAGATCATCGCCACCTACCGCAGCGACGACCTCCACCGCAGCCACCCCCTCCGCCGCCTCCTCCCCGAACTCCAGCGCGCGCCGGGCGTCGAGCCGCTGCGGCTGGGGCCGCTCAGCCGCGCCGAGGTCGGGGCCCAGGCCGCCGCGATACGGGGCTCCGCCCTCACGCCCCACGAGACGGACGAGCTGTACCGGCGCACCGAGGGGGTGCCCCTGTTCGTCGAGGCGCTGGCCTCGGCGGCGGTCGACCGGTCCGGCGAGGGGCCGGAGGTGCCCGACCAGTTCCGCGACCTGCTCCTGGAACCGCTCCACCGCTTGGACGCCACCGCCCTGTCGGTCCTGCGGGTGGCCTCGGTCGGCGCCGTGTCGGGCCTCGTCGAGCACGAGATGCTCCACCACGCGGCCGGACTCCCCGAGCGGGAGCTGGAGGCCGCCCTGCACACCCTGGTCGACTCCAACGTGCTGCGCGCGGACCGGACCGGCTACCGGTTCCGGCACGCCCTCCTGCGCGACGCCGTGCACGAGGAGATCCTCCCCGGCCCCCACGCCCGGCTGCACATGCGCTTCGCCCAGCTCATCGACGAGTACCCCGACTCCGTCCCGTCCGACCGCCGCGCCGCCGAGCAGGCGCACCACTACAACGCCGCCCAGGAGCTGCCCAGCGCCCTCCAGGCGTCCTGGTGGGCGGCGGTGCGCGCCGGCGACACCCTCGCCTACGGCGAGGAGCTGGCCATGCTCGAACGCGTCCTGGCCCTGTGGGACCGGGTCCCGGACGCCCGTGAGCGGGTGCAGGGCAGGAGCTGGGCGGAGGTGGTCGGCCTGGCCGCCGGCGCCGCGGTGGAGGCGGGACGCCACCGGCGCGCCGTCGAACTCGCCGACGAGGCCCTGGCCTCCCTGCCCGAGGACGGCGACGGCGACGCGACGCGGGCCGTGCGGGCGCAGCTGCTGCGCCGCCGGGGCATGGCGCGCTCCCAGGAGGCCCGCGGCGGGGGCATCGCGGACCTGACCCGGGCCCTGGAGCTCCATCCGCCCCACATGCCCGGGTACGCCCTGCTGCTGTCCATCCTCGCCCGGGAGACCGCGCTCCACAGGATCGACCGGGAGGAGGGCCCCGACCGGGTGCGCCTGCGCGAGCTGGAGCGGGCCGGGTGGACCTCCCGGGGCCTGGCCGAGAAGGCCCTCGCCCTGGCCGACCCGTCCCGGTCCTGCGACATGAGCGCGGCGGCCGACGCGCGCATCACCCTGGGCGGCCTCCACATGCAGGCGGGGGACCTGGAACGGGGGCGCCCGCTCATCGAGGCGGGCATCCGCCACGGCGCGGCGACCTCGGACCCCTCCCTGGAGGCGCGCGGAGCGGGCAACCTCGCGCACTTCCTCCGGGAGCTGGGCCACCACACGGAGGGGCTGGCGGTCCTGGAGGAGTCCCTGGCCCGCCACGAGGCGATGGGCTGGGCCTCGGTCCACAAGACGTTCAACCACCAGAACCGGGCCGAGATCCACTTCGAGCTGGGCAACCTGGCCGAGGCCAGGAGGATCGTCGAGCCGATCCTGCGCAACAGCTCCGCGAACACGCACCACACCTACATCGACGCGGTGCTGGCGCGGGCCGCGGCGGCGCAGGGGGACCTGGCCGCGGCCCGCCGGGCGGCGTCGGCGGCGGAGCGGGAGCGGGCGCTGACCGGCTCCCGGATGAACATCGTGCAGCTGGCCGTGCTGGCGCAGCTGGAGACCGACCTGGTCGAGGGCTCCGTCGGCGCGGCGCTCTCCCTGTCGGAGAGCGCGCTGGACCGGATGGCGCTGGAGGCGGCGCACGGGTACACGTGGCCGCTGGCGGACGTGATGTCCGAGGCCGTGCGCCGGGCCACCGCCCCCGGTCCGGGCTCCGTGACCGGCCGCCCGGCGGAGACGGTCGCGCTGGCTCGCCGGGTGGGCGCCCTGGTGGCCGGGGTGGTGTCTTCGATGCCGTCCCACGGAACCGCCCAGGAGGCCTACCGGGAGTCCGTGCGGGCCCGTCTCGGGGAGGCGGACGGCGCGGAGCCCGGGGAGGTCCTGGAGCGGTGGTCGTCCGCGGTGGCGGCGTGGGAGGCCACGCCGATGCGGCTGCACCTGGCCGCGGCGCGGCTGCGCGCGGCCGGGGCGGCGGTGGCGGCCGGGGACCGCCCGCGGGCGGCGTGCCTGGTGCGTGGGGCGCACGGGGCGGCCGAGGCCTGCGGCGCGGTGCCGCTGGCCAACGCCTCCGCGGACCTGGCGCGGAGGATGGGGGTCGCGCTGGGGGACGGCGGCGCCCCGCCCGCCGCCCCGTCGGGTCTGACCGCGCGGGAGAGCGAGGTGGCGCGGCTGCTGGCGGCGGGCGGCACGAACGCGCAGATCGCCGGTGAGCTGTTCATCTCGGCCAAGACCGCGAGCGTGCACGTGTCCAACATCCTGGCCAAGCTGGGCGTGCCCAACCGCACCGCCGCCGGGGCACGGCTGCGCGAACTCGGCCTGGGCTGACGCCGTCCCCGGCGGCGGCCGGACCGGTCCCGGCCGTGTCCCGCGGGGCTGCGCGGGCCCGCGTCCGCCGGGCCGGTCCGCGCGCGGGGGCCGGTGTGGCGAAGGGCGCGTGCGTCGTTGGCCCCCGGTCCCCCGCCACAGGTCATAATGCGTGTGCGGGGGGCTGTCCGGGCAGGCTGGTTGGCGTGTGCGGAAATACCCCGGAAATATCCGCACGGCACACTGGCCCTGGGACACCGTGCCCGGCCCGGCTCCGCAGGCAGCGGACCGGCGCCGGACCGACCGGCAGCGAGGAAGGTTGATCGTGAATCGACAGCAGGAATTCGTGCTCCGCACGTTGGAGGAGCGCGACATCCGGTTCGTGAGGCTGTGGTTCACCGACGTGCTCGGGTACCTCAAGTCCGTGGCGATCTCCCCCGCCGAACTGGAGGCCGCCTTCTCCGAGGGCATCGGCTTCGACGGCTCGGCGATCGAGGGGTTCGCCCGCGTCTACGAGGCCGACATGCTGGCCCAGCCCGACCCGTCCACGTTCCAGGTCCTGCCCTGGCGCAACGAGCCCCACGGCACCGCGCGGATGTACTGCGACATCCTGATGCCGGACGGCTCCCCGTCGCCGGCGGACCCGCGCCACGTGCTCAAGAGACAGCTCGGCAAGGCCTCCGACCTGGGGTTCACGTTCTACACGCACCCCGAGATCGAGTTCTACCTGCTGAAGAAGATGCCCGAGATGGGCGAGTTCCCCGAGCCGAACGACTCGGGCGGCTACTTCGACCACACCCCGCACAACAGCGCGCACGACTTCCGGCGCAACGCCATCAACATGCTGGAGGCCATGGGCATCTCCGTGGAGTTCAGCCACCACGAGGGCGGTCCCGGGCAGCAGGAGATCGACCTGCGGTACGCGGACGCGCTGACCACGGCCGACAACATCATGACCTTCCGGCTCGTGATGAAGGAGGTGGCGCTGGAGCAGGGCGTCTACGCGACGTTCATGCCCAAGCCGTTCACCGAGTACCCGGGTTCGGGCATGCACACCCACCTGTCGCTGTTCGAGGGCGACCGCAACGCCTTCTACGAGCCCGGGGCGGACTTCCAGCTGTCCAAGGTGGGCCGCGGGTTCATAGCGGGCCTGCTGCGTCACGCCGACGAGATCACCGCGGTCACCAACCAGTGGGTCAACTCCTACAAGCGCCTGTGGGACGACCCCGCGGCCTCCGCCGGGATGGGCGGCGAGGCCCCGGCGTACATCTGCTGGGGCCACAACAACCGCTCGGCCCTGGTGCGCGTGCCCATGTACAAGCCCGGCAAGTCGAACTCCAGCCGGATCGAGATCCGCTCGCTGGACACCTCCTGCAACCCCTACCTGGCCTACGCCGTCATCCTGGCCGCCGGGCTGAAGGGCATCGAGGAGGGCTACGAGCTGCCCCCGGGCGCGGAGGACGACGTCTGGGCGCTGACCGACGCCGAGCGCCGCGCGCTGGGCATCCGGCCGCTGCCCCAGAGCCTGGACGAGGCGCTGCGGATCATGGAGAACAGCGAACTGGTCGCCGAGACCCTGGGCGAGCACGTGTTCGACTTCTTCCTGCGCAACAAGAAGGCCGAGTGGAACTCCTACCGGCGGCAGGTCACGCCGTACGAGCTCCAGCGGTACCTGCCGACGCTCTAGGTGTAACGACCACGGAGGTCGGTGACACCCGCCCCTCCCGTCACAGGCGAAGAGGGCCTCCGGCACCGGTGTGGACGGCGACATCCGCCACCGGACCGGAAGGCCCTCGGCGCCCCGCGCCACCCACGCCGACGCCCGCCCCGTGGACGACGCCGACCGGCGGGTGCCCGCGCGCGCCCCGGCGGACCCGGACCCGTGGGACGCCGGGGCGGGCCCTGCCCGGCGCCGGGTCACCCCAGGCCGAGTTCGCGGGCGCGCACCGCCGCCGCGTTGCGGTTGGACACCCCCAGCTTGGCCATCATGTTCGTCACGTGCACGCTCACCGTCTTCGCCGAGATGAACAGCGCCTCGCCGATCTCCCGGTTCGTGCGCCCCTTGGCGACCTCGGCCAGCACCTCCGCCTCACGCGGCGTGAGACCGGCGGGCCGCCCGCCCCCGCGAGGGGCGGCGGTGGCGGACGCCCCCGCTCCCCCGCCGGGGGGCGACCCGTCGGTGAGGGCCGGGGGGACCGGGGCGGCCCCGACCGCGGCGGGCCGCCCGGGGTCGGGCAGCCCGTGGCGCAGGAACAGCCGCTGCGCCTGGCGCGCGAACAGCCACAGCCCGTACCGGCGGGCGAGGCGCCCGGCGACGGCGAGGTGGGCGCCCGCCCGTCCCCGGTCGCCGGCCCGCAGGGCGGCCCGTGCGGCGACCAGCCGGATGCGCCCCTCGGTGAGCACGTCCTCCCGGTCACCGGCCAGGGAGACCGCGGCCTCCGCCTCGGCCAGCGCCTCCCCGGGGTCCTCACCGATCTGGGCCATGACCTGGTGGCGCAACAGGAGGAGTCCCGGGTGCCGGGTGCCGTGCGGGAACCCGTCGAAGACCTCCCGGAGCCCTGAGGCGAGGACGCGGACCTCCCCCTCCCGGCCCGGTTCCCCGCGCAGGAGGTCGACGGTGTCGCCCACCGGGGACAGGCCGAGCACGTACAGCTCGTCGGAGAAGGGGGAGGGGTGGTCCTCGCCGCGGCCGAGCTGGGTCGTGGCCAGGTCGAAGGCCTCGCCGTAGCGCCCCTCCTCCGCCGCCACCTGCATGTCCGTGAAGCGGAGGGGAAGGTACTCGGAGGGCGAGCTGCTGTGCTCGGGCAGCAGCCTCCGGAAGTCCTCCATCGCCTCCCGGACCCCGCGCAGGTCCCACCGGTGGTGGGCGAGGTTCATCCGGAGGGTGCGGGCCCGCGCCATGAACACGGTGTCGCCGGTGATCATCCCCAGCCGCTCCTCGGCCTCCGCGAAACGGCCCTGGTGGGCGAGCCTGACCGCGATCCCCAGGTGGAAGGGGTCGCTCTGCGTCCGGGCCACGCCGAGTTCCGCGCAGCGGCGCAGCCCCTCCTCGACGACCCGGCCGTGCTCCTCCCCCCTGCCGATCCGCTGGAACGCGCCGCCCAGGTTGTTCAGGCCGCGCAGTTCCACTTCGGCGAAGCCCGACTCCCGGGCGAGGGAGATGCCGTCGGCCAGCATCCGCAGCCCGGCCTCGTGCTCCTCCGTGGAGGACAGGGTGCCGAGGGTGACGAGGAGGTCCGCCTCGCTGTAGCGGTCGCCGGCGGCGCGGGCCTGTTCCAGTCCGCGGAGCGCGCTGCGCCTGGCCTGCGCGTGGTGGTTGCGCATCATCAGGGTGGCGGCCAGGGTCGAGCCGACCGCGGCGGCGAGCGGATGGCCGTGGGGCAGGACGACGATGGCGTCCGCGAGGTCCTCGAGCGCGCCGTCCCTGCCCATCTCCTTGAGCGCGTGGGCCCGGGCGTGCCGGAGCCCGGCGATCAGCTCCGCGTTCCCGGGCGGCGGACCGCCCGGCTCGTGGTACCCGGTGACGCCCAGTTCGCGCAGCCCGTCGGTGGCGTGGTCGACGGCGCGGCGCGGGTGCCCGGCGTCCAGGGAGGCGCGGGAGGCACGGCGCAGCACCTCGCCGCGCGGCTTCCCGACCCTGGAGGCGGCGTCGGGGACCAGGTCCCACAGTTCCAGGACGCGTTCGAGCAGGGCCAGGTGCTCGGGGTGGGCGGCGGCGCTCGACGCGTGGCCGGCGGCCCGCCAGGCGGCGGTCAGGGCGAGGGGCTGGTCGCGGGCGGCGTGGGCGTGGTGGGCGAGCTGGACGGCGGTGTCGGCGGCGGACATGCCCGGCACCCCCTGCGCGAGGGCCTCGGCGTAGCGGCGGTGGGCCCGGACGCGCTCGCCGGGCAGCAGGTCCGTGTGGACGGCCTCCGCGAGGAGGGCGTGCCGGAAGGCGTAGCCGTCGTCGGTGGCGCGCAGCACCCGGGCGTCGGCGGCGCGGCGCAGTGCGTCGTCGAGCTGCTCCTCGGTGAGCCCGGACCTGAGGGCGACGGCGGCCAGGAGGGGGTGGTCGACCCGGTCCCCCGCGGTGGCGGCCAGGCCGAGGACGCGCCGGGTGGTGTCGGGCAGGCGTTCGACGGTGGCGAGGAGGAGGCCGCGGGGTCCCTCCGGGATGGGGCCTCCGGTGGGGTCCTGGCTGTGGAGGAACGACTCCACGAACAGGGGGTTGCCGCCGGTGCGCTCGAGGAGGAGGTCGAGGGCGGCGGGGTCGAGTGCCCCGCCGCGGAGCGCGGACGCCTGGGCGGCGACCGCGTCGCGGTCGAGCGGGTCGACGTCGAGGCGGCCGACGCGGGGCAGGCGCTCGAGTTCGGGGAGGAGCCCGCGCAGGGGGTGGGTGCGGTGGATGTCGTCGGTGCGCACGCTGACCAGCAGGTGGACGGGGACGTCGCCGAGGTTGCGCAGGAGGAACACGAGCAGGTCGCGCGTGGAGGCGTCCGCCCAGTGCAGGTCCTCCACGACGACCAGGAGTCCGCCCGGGCGGGAGCGCTCCTCCAGGAAGGTGAGGACGGACTCGAAGAGGCGGGCGCGGCCGTCGTCCGCCCCCTCGGGCGCCCGGCCGAGTTCGGGGAGGAGCCGGGCCAGTTCACGGCTGTGGGCGGCGGAGGGCGGCGCGCCCTCCTCCCGGGCGAGGTGGCGCAGCAGAGTGGTGAAGGGGGCGAACGGGACGCCGTCGGCGCCGAGTTCGAGGCAGCCGCCGACCGCTGTGCGGCCCGCGTCCGCGCGTGCCAGGTACTCCTCGATGAGCCGGGACTTGCCGACCCCGGCCTCGCCGCACACGAGCGTCGCGCGGGCGCCGTGCGTCCGGACGCGGCGCCCGTCCCCGGCGAGGCGGGCGAGCAGGCGGTCGCGTCCGACGAGGACGGGGGAGGGGCCGTGGGACTGCATGCCGTTCAGTATGTCGGTTTCGCGGTGGGTCGCCCAGTGGCGGCTCATCCGGGCCGACGGCCGCCCGGCGCCGTGCCCCGGGAGGGCGGCGCCGGAACCGGGGCCGCCCTCCCGGGGGTCAGGCCGCGCCCTGCCACAGGTCGGGGCCGAAGACCTCGTAGCGGATCCGGCGTGCGAGCACCCCGGCGTCGAGCAGCTGCGCGCGCACGTCGCGCATGAACGGCAGGGGGCCGCACAGGTAGACCTCGGCGCCCTCGGGGACCCCGACCCCGGACAGGTCCATGCGCCCGTCGCCGCCGTTCCCGTACCAGGTCCGGAGGTCCGCCCCGGGGAGCGCGCCGACCAGCGCGGCGGTCTCGTCGCGGTGCGCGTGCTCCGCGGGCCCGCGGTCGGCGTGCAGGACGAGGACCCGGCGGGCGCTGCGCTGTTCGGCGAGCCGGTGGAGCATGGCGACCATCGGGGTGCAGCCGATCCCGGCGGAGACCAGCAGGAGGGGGTGGTCGCCCCCGGACAGGGCGACGTCGCCCGCGGGGGCGGACACCATGAGGGTGTCGCCGGCGCAGGCGGTGTCGTGCAGCAGGGTGGAGACCTCCCCGGCGGGGTTCTCGCCGGCGCGCAGCCGCTTGACGGTGATCCGGCGGCGCCTGCCGTCCCAGCCGCTCAGGGAGTACTGGCGGGCCTGGTGCACGCCGTCGGGCATGCGCACCCGGACGCTGACGTACTGGCCGGGCAGGAAGTCGGGGACCGGGTCGCCGAAGCCGGGTTCGAGGGTGAGGGAGACGGTGTCGGGCGTCTGCTCGCGGCGTTCGGCCACCCGCCAGGGGCGCCAGACGTCGCGTCCGGCGCACCCGGCCGCGGCGTACAGGCGGGCCTCCAGGGCGGTGAGCGCCCCGGCCATGAGCCAGTACACCTCGTCCCAGGCGGAGACGACCTCCGGGGTGGCGGCGTCGCCGAGGGTGTGGGCGATGGCGCCGAAGAGGTACTTGTGCACGACCGCGTACTGGTCCTCGGTGACCCCGAGGGAGACGTGCTTGTGGGCGATGCGGGAGAGGAGGGCGTCGGGGCGTTCGTCCGGGTGGTCGAGGAGCGCGGTGGCGAAGGCGGCGATCGACCCGGCCAGGGCCCGGCGCTGCTCGCCGGAGGCCTGGTTGCCCCGGTTGAACAGGCCGTCGAGGAGTTCGGGGCGGTCCCCGAGCATCGTCTCGTAGAACCGGGCCGTGATGGTGTCCAGCGACCGGGCGACGACGGGGATGGTGGCCCGGACCGTGGCCGCGGACTCGGTGGAGAGCATGTGCCGTCCTCCTTCGCCGGGAGGCGTGGAACCCTCCCGGATCAGATAATTGGTATCTGAAATGCACATTAAATCCGTCCATGGAGAGCCCGTCCCCGGGGTCCTCCTCCGGGGCCCCGCCGCAGCCCGGGAGGACGCGTCGCCGCAGGCGCGAGGGGGCGGGAGCGGCACGAGGGGCCCCGGCGCCAGGGCCGTGCGGCCGTGCCTGCCGGGACCTCGGACCCCTCCGGCCGGGGGCGGAGGTCGCGTCCCGGTCCCGGCGGCGTACCGGGGGCGCCCGCGCGGAGACCTTCGCCACACGCGGCACGGGAGCCGGGACCGGTGGCGGGAGGGCAGCACGGTGCGGGCGGGACCGGAGCACCCCCTGTATCCATGAAACCGCGGACGGGCGGCCTCCGCCAGGGGCTGTGGACGGCCGGCCCGCCCCGGGCGCGCGGGAGCGCACGCGGCCCGCCCGGGCCGGGGTCAGGCGGAGGGCCCGGCCGCCTGTTCCGGGCGCAGCAGGGAGAGCGCGTCCCGGGTCGGCGGCGCCACCAGCGCCTCCACGGTGACGGCGTCGAGGGAGGAGTAGAACGCCTCGCGCGCGTCGCGCAGGGCGCCGCGCAGGCGGCAGGCCGCGCGCAGGGGGCAGGGCGGGTCGTCCTCGCAGCCGGCGAGGTCTCCCCCGCCCTCCAGGGCGCGCACGATCGACCCGACCGGGGTCCGCCGCCCCTCCTCCGTCAGGCGCAGCCCGCCGTTGCGGCCGCGCCGCGTCTCCACGATCCCCATGCCGGACAGGCGGGCCACGGCCTTGGCCATGTGCGTGTACGGCACGGCGAGCATGCCGGCGGCGGTCCTCGTGGTGAGGAGCTCGCCGTCCCCCGCCACCGCGAGCCGCATGACCAGTCGCAGGGAGACGTCGGTGAAGGCGGTCAGGCGCATGCCCCCAACGTAGGCGACCGGCCCCGCCCCGCGCGTCGGCCGGCGTCCCCGGCCCCGCCGGCACGGGCCGGGTGTGCGGGGTTCCCTCCCGGCGCCGTCCTCAGCTCGCCCCGGCGTCCCCGCCCCGCGGGGCGTCCGCCTCCTGGTGGCGGCCGGCCTCGCGGGGCATCCAGACCAGGACCACCACCAGTCCGACCAGGCCGAAGCACAGGGAGATCGTCGCGGCGGTGTGCAGCCCCGTCATGAACGCCTCCTTGGCGGGGCCGACCAGCGCACGGCCGGCCTCGCCCGCGCCGCGGGCGAGCGCCAGGGTGCCCTCGATCGACTCCCCCGCCGCGCGCAGCTCACCGGGGTCCGGCCGGTCGCCGCCCTCCTCCTGCGCGAACCGGTCGATGCTCCCGGTGATCCCCGCCCGGTAGCGGAAGGAGATGACCGCCCCCAGGATCGCGACCCCCATCGCGGTCGCGACCTGGCGGACCGTGTTCTGCACGGCGGAGGCCGCCCCGGCCTTGCCCGGCGGGACCGACGACATGATCGCGTCCGTGGCGGGTGTCAGCACGACCGCCATCGACCCCGACTGGAGGAGGAAGAAGCCGATGATCAGCGGGAGCGGCGTGTCCGGTTCCAGCTGCGTGAAGAAGACGAAGCTCGAACACACCCCGAGCACCCCGCAGGCGGCAACCACGCGCGGCCCCGCCCGGCGCACCAGGGTCGGGCTGAGCGGCGCCATGACCATCTGCCCCACGGCCGCGGGCAGCACCAGCAGGCCCGCGGCGAAGGGCGAGAACTCCCGGACGCTCTGCCAGTAGAAGCTCAGGAAGAAGATGATCCCCGACATGCTGAAGAACATCACCATGATGGTGGCGATGGAGACGCTGAACCGGGGGTCGCGGAAGAAGCGCACGTCCAGGGACGGGTCCTCGGTCCGGGACTCGTGCACCAGGAACAGCGCGAGCACGGCCACGCCTCCGGCCAGCGCGCCCCACACGTCCCAGTCCGCGAGCGAGGCCCGCTCCCCCGCGGTGATGATGCCGTAGATCAGGAGCACCAGGCCGGGGACGGACAGCAGCACGCCGAGGACGTCGGGCCGCCCCGGGTCCGCGTCCCTCGACTCCGGGATCAGGAAGAACACCAGTGCCAGTCCGAGAACGACGAAGGGCACGTTGATCAGGAAGATCGATCCCCACCAGAAGTTCTCCAGGAGCAGTCCGCCCGCCGAGGGGCCGATCGCCATCGCGAGTCCGACCGAGCCCGCCCAGATCCCGATGGCGCGTCCGCGCTGCTCGGGCGGGAACACGTTCGTGATGACCGACAGGGTCTGCGGCGTCACCATCGACGCGCCGAGCCCCATGGCGGCACGGGCGAGGATGAGCTGCTCGGGGCTCTGCGAGTAGGCCGACAGGGCCGACGCCGCCCCGAAGACGGTGAGGCCGGCCACGATCATGCGGCGCCGCCCCACGCGGTCGCCGATCACGCCGAAGGCGAAGAGCAGCCCCGCGAAGACCAGCGTGTAGGAGTTGATCGCCCAGGCCAGCTGCGACTGGCTGGCCCCCAGACCCGCCTCCGGGTCGGAGAGCACGCGCAGCGCCACGTTGAGGATCGTGTTGTCCGCGACGATCACCAGGAGGCAGATGACCAGGACCGCCAGCCCGCCCCATCTTCGCCGGTATGCCGTCTGTGCGTCCACGCGCCACCTCCGCTGCCGGGACCCCGATGGGCGGTTCGGGCCGTGGCACCCGTCGCGGCCGACGGTGTCCCGCCCGGTGGCGCAACCGGTATGACGGCTCACCCCCGCAGGCCCTTCCGCAACAAGAGGTACAGGGAATGAGCAGGCGGCGCAATCCGGTTGTATCCCGCGAGGAGACGCGTGTCGCAGGCATGCGATGATGCTTCCGTGTGGCGGCAGGAACCGGTTCCGCACCGTCGGCCACGGCGGTCGGAAGCCCTCCGGGACACCGGCGCCGCACCGCCCGGCCCCCTCCACGAGGGCCGCACCGGGGCCCCACGGCCCTCACGCGCGCGAGCGCGGACCATCATTCGTCCACATGTCCGGGGACACCCGCCGAGGTGCTTCGAGACGACGGAGGAAGAACACGCCATGACCATCACAGCCAACACCCCGCCCGCGGGCAACTCCCTGTACGGCGGCGTCACCAGCCGCCGCGTCACCGTCCGCGACCTGGCCTCCGCCAAGGTCCGCGGCGAGCGCTGGCCCATGCTGACCGCCTACGACGCCCTCACCGCCCGGGTCTTCGACGAGGCCGGGATCCCGGTGCTGCTCGTCGGCGACTCGGCCGCGAACGTCGTCTACGGCTACGACACGACCGTCCCGGTCACCGTGGACGAACTGGTCCCCCTGACCGCCGCCGTGTCCCGTTCGACCCGGCGGGCACTGGTGGTCGCCGACCTGCCGTTCGGCTCCTACCAGTCCTCCCCCCAGCAGGCGCTGGAGTCGGCGTCGCGGTTCATGAAGGAGGGGCGGGCCCAGGCGGTGAAGCTGGAGGGCGGCCGCGCGGTCGCACCCCAGGTGGAACTGCTGGTGTCCGCCGGGATCCCGGTGATGGCGCACCTGGGCCTGACCCCGCAGTCGGTCAACACGCTGGGCGGGTACAGGGTCCAGGGCCGCGGCGAGGCCGCCGCCGGGCTGCTCAAGGACGCCAAGGAGATGGAGCGCTCGGGGGCGTTCGCGGTCGTCCTGGAGTGCGTGCCCGCCGAGGTGGCCGCGCAGGTCACCGAGCAGCTCTCCATCCCGACCGTCGGCATCGGCGCGGGTCCGTCCACCGACGCCCAGGTGCTGGTGTGGCAGGACATGGCCGGGCTGAGCCCGAAGGTGGCGAAGTTCGTCAAGACCTACGCCAACCTGCACGAGACGCTGCGCGACGCGGCCTCGGCCTACGCGGACGAGGTCGTCAGCGGGGCCTTCCCGGAGGAGCGCCACTCCTACGCGAGCTGAGCGGGGAGCGCAGGACCGGCGTCCCGGTAGGGACGACGGCCGCCGGCCGGGGTGCGTGCGCCCCGGCCGGCGGTCCCCCGTACGGGGCGCGGCGGTGATCCGCGCGGCCGGCGCGGCCCCGGTGACCACCGCCACCAGGGCTTTCGCCGCCCGCCGGATAGCATGCGTTCCTGAACGGACTTCTCGGATACAGGGGTACGCACCATGACAGAACACACCGCACCCACCGTCAGCGTGGAGTGGCTCTCCGACCACCTGGACGACAAGGGCCTCGTCGTCGTCGACTCCACCACCCTCCTGTCCGTTCCCGACGAGGGCCCCTACACGGTGGAGTCGGGCCGGCCGGGCTTCGAGGCCGAGCACATCCCGGGCGCCCTCTTCGCCGACCTGACCACCGACTTCGCGGACACCGGGGCCCCCGCGCCGTGGACCGTGCCGCCCTCGGAGAAGTTCGCGGTCAGCGCGGGCGCACTGGGGATCGGGCCCGGCCGCACGGTCGTGGTCTACGACCGGAGCACCGGGTTCTGGGCGACCCGCCTCTGGTGGCAGCTGCGCCTGGAGGGCTTCGACGGCGCGGTGGTCCTCGACGGCGGGCTGCGCGCCTGGAAGGCCGCCGGCCTGCCGGTCACGGACGAGCCCACCCCCACCCCGATCCCCATGGCCTTCCAGGCCGAGCGGCGCCCCGAACTGCTGCGCTCCACCGAGGAGGTGGCCGCGGCCGTCGACGACCGGAGGACGGTGCTGGTCAACGTGCTCGACCCGGAGACCTACAGCGGCGACAAGCACACCTACGCACGCGACGGCCACATCCCCGGCAGCGTCAACCTGCCGGTCGGCGAGGTCCTCGACCCGGAGACCGGCAGGCTCAGGCCGGTGGAGGAGCTGCGCGCCCTCTTCGACGGCGCGGGCCTCCTCGACCCCGGGGTCACCCCGGTCACGTACTGCGGCGGGGGCATCGCGGCCACGGGGGTCGCGCACGCGCTCGCGCTCGTCGGCCGCGAGGACGTCGCCGTCTACGACGGCTCGATGACCGCGTGGGCCGCCGACCCGTCCCTGCCGCTGGTCACCGGCGACTCCCCCCGCTGACCGCCCCCGCCGCCGGCCGGGACCCCGGCCGGCGGCGGCCGGGGCCGTCCCGGGGCGTCCGGGGCGCCTCCCCGGAGGGGTCGCAGGGGTGTGGGCCGGACCATAGGCCGAACGGTACTCGGCAGTAGAGTTGCTCCCGTACCCAGCACCCACACGGGCCGGGGTCCGGCCCTCCCGGGAGGACACACATGCGCATCTCGATGCCGCTCCAGTACGCGGGTGACCCCAAGGCCTCCGTCGACCGGGTGGTCGAGCTGGAGAGGGCCGGGCTCGACACCGTGTGGGTCGCCGAGGCCTACGGGTTCGACAGCCCCACCCTGATGGGGTACATCGCCGCCCGCACCGAGACCGTGGCGATCGGTTCGGCCATCCTGCCGATGTACACCCGCACTCCCACCCTCATCGCGATGACCGCCGCCGGGCTCGACGACCTCTCCGGCGGACGGGCCGTCCTCGGCCTGGGGGCCAGCGGGCCGCAGGTCGTCGAGGGCTTCCACGGCGTCCCCTACACCAGGCCCCTCGCCCGCACCCGCGAGACCATCGAGATCTGCCGCAGGGTCTGGGCGCGCGAGGACCGCCTCACCCACGACGGCTCCGTCTTCCAGATCCCGCTGCCGCCGGAGAAGGGCACCGGGCTGGGCAAGCCCCTCAAGATCATCAACCACCCCCGGCGCCCGGACATCCCCGTCCACGTGGCCTCGCTGGGCGTGAAGAACGTGGCGATGACCGCCGAGATCGCCGACGGCTGGCTCCCCCACCTGTTCATCCCCGAGAAGGCCGACCTGGTGTGGGGCGAGGCCCTGGCCGAGGGGCGGGCGAAGCGGGACCCCTCCCTGGGCGGGCTGGAGATCACCGCCGGGGGCCTGCTCGCCATCGGCGAGGACGAGGACACCCGGAAGCTGCTCGACCTCGTGCGCCCCATGATCGCGCTGTACGTCGGCGGCATGGGCGCCAAGGGGAAGAACTTCTACAACACGGTCGCCCGCCGCTACGGCTACGAGGAGGCGGCCGAGCGGATCCAGGACCTGTACCTGGACGGCAGGAAGGACGAGGCCGCCGCGGCCGTGCCCGAGGAGTTCGTGGAGCTGACCAACCTGGTCGGCCCCGAGTCCTACGTGCGCGAGCGCGTGGAGGCCTTCCGCGCCGCGGGCGTCACCCAGCTCAACGTCACCCCCGTCGGCGGCGACCCGGCCGCCCTGGTCGGGAAGGTCAAGGACTGGCTCTCCTGAGCCGCCGCCCCGGGCCGGGGCCGCGGAGAGCGCCTCCCCGCGGCCCCGACGCGCGCACGGGGTTCACAGACCGGTGATACGCAGGCCCGCGTGGGTCTTGTACCGGCGGTTGACCGCGATCAGGTTGGCGGTGAGCGCCTCGACCTGGTGGGCGTTGCGCAGACGCCCGCCGAAGACCCCGCGCACGCCGGGGATCCGCCCGGCCAGGGCGCGCACCTCGTCGGTGGCGGCGCGGTCCTCGCCCAGCACCAGAACGTCGAGGTCCACCTGCTCGACCCCGGGGTCGAGCAGCACCACCGCCGACACGTGGTGGAAGGCGGCCGTGACCCGGCTCCCCTCCAGGATCCGGGCCGCCTGCTCGGCCGCGCTGCCCTCGGCGACCTCGAGCGCGTACGGGCCCCTCTCGTCGAACCCGAGCGGGTTGACGCAGTCGACCACGATCTTGCCCGCGAGGGGTTCGACCAGGCCCTCCAGCAACTCCCTGTGCCCGTCCCACGGCACGGCGACGATGACGATGTCGCCCGCCGCGGCTGCGGCGGCGTTGTCCAGTCCGCGGACGTCGATCCGCGCGGACTCCCCCTCCACCAGCTCGCGCGCGGCCTTCTGCGCCCGCTCCGCGCTGCGGGACCCGATGACGACGGTGTGGCCCGCCAGCGCGAACCGGCGTGCCAGGCCGCGCCCCTGGTCGCCGGTCCCGCCCAGGACCGCGATGGTCTGCCCGGCGGTGTCAGCGCTCTCGGGCGTGCTCTCTTCAGTCATGGCCCGATCCTGTCAGAGGCGCCGCCGCCGGGGCCCGCGGACCCTTCACGAACCGCCGTCCGCCTCGCGATCGTCCTGGGCGTCCCACTCCTCGTTGCGGTCGGCCGCGATCGACAGCGCCCGGGCCGCCGTGGCCTCGTCGGGGTACGGGCCCATCCTCTCCCGGTTCGGGCACCCCGCGCCGTGCTCGACCCTGTTGTGGGTCAGGCAGTACCACCAGCCGTCGTCCTGTACGTCGCTCACGCGCGTCCGCCTCCTGTCGGTCGGTCCTCGTCGCGGGTCTACCCGGAGTGGGGTGCTCCTCACACCACCGGCCGGCGCCTCGCCGACGCCGGGCGGGCGCGCCCACGAACTACAATCAGTCTCCATGACTACTCCGCTGGTGCCTGGGCGCATCTCGCCCCAACGTTCGGTTCCCCCCTCCATCGTCCGCCCGGAGTACGTCGGTCAGAAGTACCCGGTGGAGGGCGTTCTGGGCGACGTGCAGACGCCCGAGACGATCGAGCGGATGCGGGTGGCGGGCAGGATCGCGGCGCAGGCCCTGGAGGAGGTCGGCAGGCACGTCCGGCCGGGGGTGACCACGGACGAGCTGGACCGGGTCGGCCACGAGTTCCTGCTGGACCACGGGGCCTATCCCAGCACGCTCGGATACAAGGGCTACCCGAAGTCGCTGTGCTCGTCCCTCAACGAGGTGATCTGCCACGGCATCCCGGACGACACCGAGGTGTCCGACGGGGACATCGTCAACATCGACATCACCGCGTACAAGGACGGCGTGCACGGCGACACCAACGCCACCTTCCTCGCGGGGAACGTGTCGGAGGAGAACCGGCTCCTGGTCGAGCGGACCAGGGAGGCGACCATGCGCGCCGTCAAGGCGTGCCGGCCGGGCCGCCGGATCAACGTGATCGGCCGCGTCATCGAGTCGTACGCCAAGCGGTTCGGCTACGGCGTGGTCCGCGACTTCACCGGCCACGGCGTGGGACCCGAGTTCCACTCGGGCCTGGTGGTCCCGCACTACGACGACCCGCGCGCGGACACCGTGATGGTGCCGGGGATGACCTTCACGATCGAGCCGATGATCACGCTCGGCGGCGTGGAGTACGACATGTGGGACGACGGCTGGACCGCCGTCACCGCCGACCGCAGGTGGACCGCCCAGTTCGAGCACACCCTGGTGGTCACCGAGACCGGCACGGAGATCCTCACCCTGTCGTAGGCGCGCGGCGTCCACGGGCCCCGGAGCGCCGCTCCGGGGCCCGTTCGTCCTCCCGCGGCGTGCCCCGGTGCGCCGGCCCCGTCCGGCGCGCGGCCCGCGCCTCGGTGCCCCGTGCGTCGGACGCCGCGGGGCCCGGCCCCGTGTCGCAAGGGTGACCCCGCGCCTGTGGATCTCCCGCCGGGCCGGGGCGTAGTGTCGTCCGGGTGAAGATTCTCATCTCCGCCGACATGGAGGGCGCCACCGGCGTCACCTGGCCCGCCGACGTCGAACCCGGCACCGAGCAGTGGCAGCGCTGCAGGTCCATGTTCACCAGCGACGTGAACGCCGCGGTGGAGGGGCTGTTCGAGGGCGGCGCGACCGAGGTGCTCGTCAACGAGGCGCACTCCACCATGCGCAACCTCCTGCTGGAGGAGCTGAACGGCGAGGCCACCATGATCACCGGGCGCCACAAGGAGCTCTCGATGGTCGAGGGCGTGCAGTCGGGGGACTGCGACGGCGTGGTCTTCCTCGGGTACCACTGCGGCGCCGGCGACGAGGGCGTGCTCGCCCACACCTACCTGCCCAACGCGGTGACCGGTGTGTGGCTGGACGGCGAACCGGCCGGCGAGGGCCGCCTCAACGCCGCCGTCGTCGCCGAGTACGGCACCCCCGTCATCCTCGTGACGGGGGACGACCGCGCCTGCGAGGACGCCGCCTCCTACGCTCCGTTCGCACGCACGGTCGCGGTCAAGGACCACGTCAGCCGGTACGCCGCCCGCTGCCGTCCGCCCGTGCGGACCGCGCGGGACATCAGGGCGGGGGCCCGCGGCGCCATGCTGCTGGCCGGGCGGGTGGAGCCGGCCGCCCCCTCCCCCAGGGCCGTCGAGGTCGAGGTGGACTCCGCGCATCTCGCCCAGGCCGCCGCCATCGTGCCGGGCGTCACCCGCACCGGGGTCCGGCGTGTCCGGTACACCTCGCCCGACGCCTACGAGATGATCCGGTGCTTCAAGGCGGTGACCACGCTGATATCGAATGCGATGGAAGCCCACTACGGGTAGAACTGTGGCGGGGACCGCCGCCGGGTACGCGGTCGTCCCCTGTCCGCACCACCGCACCGAGAGCGAGGCCGCGCCCGTGGGCCACCCCGTCACACCCTCCCCAGACAGCACCGACGCTCTCGCCGCGGCCGGCGACGACGCCCTCCACCTGGCCCGCGAGCTCATCCGCCGCGACTCCACCAACCGCGGCGGCGGCGACGGCGACGAACGCGCCTCCGCCGAGTTCACCGCCGAGGCCCTGACGGACGCGGGGCTGGACCCGGTCCTCCTGGAAGCCGCCCCCCGGCGCTCCAACGTGGTCGCCCGCGTCCCGGGCACCGACCCCGGCGCACCCGCCCTGCTGGTCCACGGCCACCTGGACGTCGTGCCCGCCGAGGCCTCCGACTGGACCGTCCCGCCCTTCTCGGGGGAGGTCGCCGACTGCCCGGTCACGGGCGTGCCCGCCCTCTGGGGACGCGGCGCGGTGGACATGAAGAACACGATCGCCATGGTCACCGCCGTCGTACGCCACTGGGCCCGGCACGGGCTGCGGCCCCGCCGCGACATCGTGCTGGCGTTCGTCGCCGACGAGGAGGACAGCGCCGCCTACGGCGCCGACCACCTGGTGCGCGAGCACCCCGGCCTGTTCGAGGGCTGCTCCGAGGGGATCGGCGAGGGCGGCGGGGAGACCGTCCACGCCCGCGACGCGGACGGGCGCCCCGTCCGCCTCTACCCCGTGGGAGCGGCCGAGCGCGGCAGCGCCTGGCTGACCCTGCGGGCCAAGGGGACCGCGGGCCACGGCTCCCGCCCGCCCCGCGACAACGCGGTCGGCGCGCTGGCGGAGGCGATCGCCCGCATCGACCGGCACGAGTGGCCGCTGCACCTGACACCGGTCACCCGGGCGTCGATCGACGCGATCGCGTCGGCGCTGGGGGTGGACAGGACCCCCGGCGACACCGACACCGCCGAGGCCCTGGACGCGCTGGTCTCCCGGTTGGGCGTGGCCGGGGGGCTCATCGGCCCGACCACGCGCAACAGCGCGGCCCCCACCATGCTCTCGGCCGGGTACAAGGTCAACGTGGTGCCCGGGGAGGCCACCGCCGCCGTGGACGGGAGGGTCCTGCCGGGGGCCGAGGACCAGTTCGCGGTCACCATGAGCGAGCTCACCGGCGACCGCGTGTCCTGGGAGTACGCCCACGGTTCGCCCCCGGTGGACGCGCCCGTGGACTCGCCGGTGTTCGGGGCCCTGCGCTCCGCGCTGCTGGCCCACGACCCCGGCGCCCACGTGGTGCCGGTGTGCCTGGCCGGCGGCACGGACGCCAAGGTGTTCTCCCGGCTGGGCATCGACTGCTACGGCTTCTCCCCCCTGGCGCAGCCCGCCGGGCTCGACTACACCAAGCTGCTGCACGGGGTGGACGAGCGCGTCCCGGTGGACGGGCTGCGGTTCGGGGTGCGCGCGCTGGACACGTTCCTGCGCGCCTGAGCGAGCCGTCGCGACGCGGAGCGCGCGCGCCGGACATGCTGGGGGGACCCGGTCCGGCGGAGAGGGCCGGCCGGGCGCCCCGCCGGGGCGCCCGGCCCCGGACGACGGGACGGGCGGGTGCGTGCCGCGCCCGTGCGCGGTGCGGTGGGGACACGGACGACGGAGGGTGGGACGTGGGCGAAGTGACCGGGGTGGGCGAGGAGCTGGACGGGTTCGGCACCGTGGTGGAGGGGCGTCCGGATCCGGGCGGCCGGGTCTCGGGGGCGCCGTCCGGGGAGCGCCGGGGGGTGCGGGAGCTGGTCCGGCCGCCGCGCCTGCGCGAGGGCGGCCGGGTGCGCCTGGTCGCACCGTGCAGTCCCGTCCCCGCGGCGCAGCTGGACGCGGCCACGGAGGTGCTGCGCGGCTGGGGCCTGGAGGTGGGGCACGCCCCGCACGTGCGCGACCGGCACCCGCGGCTCCCCTACCTCGCCGGGGAGGACGCGACCCGGGCCGCCGACCTCCAGGAGGCCTGGTGCGACCCGGACGTGGACGCGGTGTTCTGCGTGCGCGGCGGCGACGGGGCGCACCGGACGCTGGACCTGCTGGACTTCGACGCCATGAGGCGTGCCGCGCCCAAGGCGCTGGTCGGGTTCAGCGACATCACGGCGCTGCACGAGGCGTTCGCCGTCGAGCTGGGCGTGGCGACGGTGCACGGGCCGGTGGTGGGCACCAAGTACTTCGTGGGCGACGCGGTGGCCCAGGACGAGCTGCGCACGACCCTGTTCCGCCCCGAGCACCGCACCGTGCTGACCTCGCCGGGCGCGTACGCGCTGGTGCCGGGGCGGGCCCGGGGCGTGACGTTCGGCGGGAACCTCAGCCTGCTCAACGACGGCCTGGCGACACCGCACAGCCGCCTGTCGGCCTCCGGGGGGATCCTGGTCCTGGAGGACGTCGGCGAGGACGTGGCCCGGCTCGACCGGATGCTCACCCACCTCCTGCGCACCGGGTGGATGGACGGGGTGGCCGGGGTCGCGCTGGGCACGTGGACCGACTGCCCGCCGGACCCGGGGGTGATCGCCGACCTGATGCGGGAGCGCCTGGAGCCCCTGGGGGTCCCGGTGCTGTGGGGTCTGGAGTTCGGCCACTGCGCGGCCCAGCTGACCGTCCCGCTCGGGGTACCCGCGGTGCTCGACACCGGGGCCGGCAGTCTGGAGCTGGACGTGCCCGGCCTGGCGTGACACGCGGGGCGGCCGGTGCGGCGCACCCCGCCACGGCGTCCTCCCGGCGGTGTGACGACGGTGTGCGGGTGCGCCGGCCGCGCACCGGCCACACCGTCGAATAACTATACCGGTATTGCTATAGAACCCTGGCGCGGGGGCGTTAGACTCGTCGCATGGTTCGTGAACCGCTGACCGCAGACCAGATCGAGCGCGGCCGCCTCCTCGGCGGGCTGCTCCGGCAGGCCCGCGCCGAGCGCACGATGGTGGACGTCGCACGCCAGGCCGGGATCTCGGTCGAGACGCTGCGCAAGATCGAGGGCGGGCGCATCCCCACCCCGGCGTTCTTCACCGTCGGCTCCATCGCCGCCGCCCTCGGCCTCTCCCTCGACGACCTCCTGCGCCGGGTGCACTCCGCCGTGCCCGTCGCGGGACCCGTGCCCGAACCCGCCTCCCTGGCCGTCTGACCCCGGCCGGTCCCCGTACCTTGGACACAGGCCCGTGACCCGCGCGCTGCCGTGCCGCCCCCGGACCGCGGCGGCGGCGGGCGCGCGGGCCGCGTCAACGAGGACCACCAGGGGGAGACCATGACAGAACAGGCGCTGAGACTGGACGAGGCCGAACTCCGCGGCCTTCTGGACGGCCGCTGGGCCCGCGTCCGCGAACACGTCCGCGACACCGTCCGCGGGGATCTGTTCGCCCCCGTCCACGGCCTGTCCGTGGAGGACCACCGGGCCCGCACGCTCGCCCAGCTCAAGGCCCTGGCCAAGACGGACCTTCCCGCGTACGGCTTTCCCGAGTCCGTGGGCGGCAGCGACGACGTCGGCGCCTCCGTCGTCGGCTTCGAGATGCTGGTCGCCGACCTGTCCCTGATGGTGAAGATGGGCGTGCAGTGGGGGCTCTTCGGCGGTGCGATCCGCGCCCTGGGCACCGACCGCCACCACGCCGAGTACCTGCCCGGCGTGATGTCGGTGGAGCTTCCGGGGTGCTTCGCCATGACCGAGACCGGCCACGGGTCGGACGTCCAGCACCTGCGCACCCGGGCGGTCTACGACCCGGCCGCCGAGGAGTTCGTCGTCCACACCCCGGACGAGTCGGCGCGCAAGGACTACATCGGCAACGCGGCCCGCGACGGCCGCATGGCGGTGGTGTTCGCCCAGTTGGAGGTCGACGGCGAGGAGCAGGGCGTGCACGCCCTGATGGTCCCGATCCGGGACGGCGAGGGACGGCCCGCGCCGGGGGTGCGCATCGAGGACTGCGGGCCCAAGGCCGGGCTCAACGGCGTGGACAACGGCCGCCTGTGGTTCGACCGGGTGAGGGTGCCGCGCACCAACCTGCTCAACCGGTACGGGGACGTGGCCCCCGACGGCACCTACTCCAGCCCCATCGAGAGCAAGAACCGGCGCTTCTTCACCATGCTCGGCACGCTCATCCGGGGCCGGATCAGCGTGGCCGGCGGCGCGGGCAGCGCGGCCAAGGCCGCGCTGGCCATCGCCCTGCGCTACTCCGACACCCGCCGCCAGTTCACCCGCCCGGGCGTGGACGGCGAGCCGGAGCAGGAGGTGCGCGTCCTCGACTACCTGGCGCAGCAGCGCAAACTGCTGCCGGCGCTGGCCCGCACCTACGCCCTGCACTTCGCGCAGGAGGAGCTGGTCACCCGGCTGCACGAGCTGTCGCGGTCGGCGGAGGGCGACGACCACGCCCAGCGCGAGCTGGAGTCGCGGGCGGCGGGGCTCAAGGCGGTGGCCACCTGGCACGCCACGGCGACCATCCAGACGTGCCGGGAGGCGTGCGGGGGCGCCGGGTACCTCTCCGAGAACCGCATCCCGCAGCTCAAGGCCGACTCCGACATCTTCACCACGTTCGAGGGGGACAACACCGTCCTGCTGCAGCAGCTCACCAAGGGCCTGCTGACCAACTTCCAGGACTCGTTCGGCGACCTGGACCAGCTGGGCCTGGCCCGGTTCATGGCGGGCAAGGTGTTCGAGACGGTCATCGAGCGCACCGCCGCGCTCCCGCTGATCGACCGCCTGATCGACGCCGCGCCGGGGCGCGGCGAGGAGGCCAGCCTCTACAACCGGGGCTGGCAGCTGGAGCTCCTGGAGGACCGGGAGAAGCACGTCGTCGAGGGCCTGGCCGGGCGCCTGCGCCGGGCGCGCAAGGACGGCAGCGACGCCTTCGAGGTGTTCAACCGGGCACAGGACCACGTGCTCGCCGCGGGCCGCGCGCACATGGACCGGGTGGTCCTGGAGGCGTTCGTGGCGGGGATCGACCGCTGCGGCGACAAGGCGACCGCCAAGCTCCTCAACCGGCTGTGCGACCTGTACGTGCTGTCGGTCGTGGAGGAGGACCGCGCCTGGTTCCTGGAGCACGAGCGCCTCTCCACCGCGCGGGCCAAGGCGGTCACCCAGGCGGTGAACGACCTGTGCCGGGGCCTGCGGCCGTACGCGGTCCGGCTCGCCGACGGGTTCGGGCTGCGCGACGAGTGGCTGGCCGCTCCGATCGCGCTGGGCTCCGAGCACGCCCGCCAGGGCGACCCGCAGCCCCGGCGCGGCTGATCCGCCGTCCCGCTGCCGCGCCTCCCCGTGCCGGGACCCGTCCGGGCACGGGGAGGCGCGGGGCGGGAGTCGGTGGGATCCGCGGGGCGACCGCGCGCGGAGGATATGCCGGTCAGAGTTGAATGGCGCAGAACGCGCTGGTGAGATGAGGGGTGTGGATGTCGGCCATCCGGTTGCTGGTCCTCGGGGCGGTCCGGCTCCACGGGCGGGCGCACGGCTACCAGGTGCGCAACGACCTGGAGTTCTGGGGCGCGCACGAGTGGTCCACCGCCAAGCCCGGGTCGATCTACCACGCCCTCAAGCAGATGGCGGGGCAGGGGCTGCTGATCGCCCACGAGACGGCCCCCTCCACCGCGGGCGGTCCGCCCCGGACCGAGTACGAGGTCACGGAGCGGGGCGACGAGGAGTACTTCGCCCTGCTGCGCGCGGCGGTGTCGTCCCACCGGGCGAGGCAGGACGTCCTGTCGGCCGGTCTCGGCTTCGTCGTGGACCTGCCCCGGCAGGAGGCCCTGGACCTCCTGCGGGAGCGGGTGCGGGGCCTGGAGGGGTGGCGCGGGAGCGTGACCCAGTACTACCCGCCGGAGGAGGGGCCCGAGCAGATGGGGCACATCGGCGAGGTCATGGGCCTGTGGGCGCACTCCGCGGAGTCGGACGCCGCGTGGACGCGCGGGCTGATCGGGCGGATCGAGAGGGGTGCGTACGTCTTCGCCGGCGAGAGGGGCGAGCCCTACGCGGGGGTCCTCGCCGACGACCCCGCCCACCTGGGCGGCGAGGAGCACCGCCCCGGGGCCCCGTAGGGCGGAGCCCGCCCGCCGGTCGTTGCGCACACCCCGCCCTCCGGCCCGCACACCGTGCGGACCGGAGGGCGGGAGCCGGGACCGGGGTCCTCAGCCGCCCAGTCCGCGGAAGCGGGCCGCGGCGAGCGGGAACGCGACCGCGAGCAGCACTGCGGGCCACAGCACCGCCAGGAGCAGGGCGTTCTCCGCGGGCCAGGACGTCCCGGCGGCGCCGGGGTTGCCGAACAGTTCGCGCACGGCGGTGGCGGTGGCCGACATGGGGTTCCACTCCGCGAGCGCGCCGAGCCACCCGGGCATCGACTCCGGCGAGGCGAAGGCGCTGGAGGTGAACGCCACCGGCCAGACCAGGATCTGCACGGCCATCACCAGCCCCGGCCTGCCGACGATCATCCCGAGCCAGATCCCGCACCACAGCATCGCGAAGCGCAGCAGGAGCAGCAGCCCCACCCCGCCCAGGGCGGCGGCGAGCGAGCCGTGCCAGCGCCAGCCGATCAGGAGTCCGGCGCCGACCATGACGGCCAGTCCGACCACGGACTCCAGCATGTCCGCGACGCTGCGGCCCACCAGGAGTGCGGTCGGCGCCATCGGCATGGACCGGAAGCGGTCGACCACCCCCTTCTGGAGGTCCTGGGTGATCGCGGTCATCGTGCCCTCCAGCCCGAAGGCCATGGTGAGCACGAACATGCCCGGGACGAGGAACTCGCCGTAGTCGCCTCCCCCCGCGACCGTCATGCTGCCGCCGAGGAAGAGCGCGAACATGACCAGCATCATCACCGGGAAGGCCAGTCCGATCGCGACCCCGACCGGCCGGCGCGCCCAGCGGGCGAGCTCGCGCCGGGTCATGGTCCAGGAGTCGGCCAGCCACCAGCCGAACGCGGAGGCGGGGCCCGGCGCCCGGGAGGGGGCCGGGGGCACGGCGGACGACGTCGCGGAGCTCATGCGGACACCTTCCCGTCGTGGCCGGACCGGTCGGCGTGCGGCGCTCCGCCCGCCCGGTCGACCCGGCCGGCGGGACCGCCGGTGAGGTGCATGAACACCTCGTCCAGGGTGGGGCGGCGGACGGTGAGGTCCTCCGCCTCGATCCCGCGGTCGTGGAGCGCCCGGACCACGTGGGTGAGGGCGGCCATCCGGTCGGCGACCGGCGCGCTGACCCTGCGCGCGTCCTCGTCCGCCTCGACGGTCCCGGCCACGGCGACCTCTGCCAGGACGGCGGCGGCCCCGGGCAGTCCGGCCCGGTCGCGCAGGACGACGTCGACGCGGTCGCCGCCCACCATGGCCTTGAGCGTGTCGGCGGTGCCCTCCGCGATCACCCGGCCCCCGTCGAGCACGGAGATGCGGTCGGCGAGCTGGTCGGCCTCCTCCAGGTACTGGGTGGTGAGCAGCACGGTCGTGCCGCCCCCGACCAGTGAACGGACCGCGTTCCACACCTCGGTGCGTCCCCGCGGGTCCAGGCCGGTGGTGGGCTCGTCCAGGAAGAGGACCTCCGGGTCGACGATGAGCGAGGCGGCCAGGTCCAGGCGGCGCCGCATCCCGCCGCTGTAGGAGCCGACGGCCTTGTGTCCGGTCTCCTCCAGCCCGAACCGCTCCAGGAGGGCGTCGGCCCGAGCCGCGGCGCGGGGCCGGCCCAGGCGGTGGAGGCGGCCGAACATCTCCAGGTTCTGGCGGCCGGACAGCTCCTCGTCGACCGCCGCGTGCTGTCCGAGGAGGCCGATGCGCTTCCGCACCTCCCGGGGCCGGGCGCCGACGTCGATCCCCGCCACCTCGGCGCGGCCCCGCTCCACCCGCAACAGGGTGGCCAGGGTGCGGACGAGCGTGGTCTTCCCGGACCCGTTGGGTCCGAGCACCCCGTGCACCGTGCCGCGCGGCACGGTCATGTCGAGCCCGTCGAGGGCCCTCTTGTCTCCGTAGGTCCTGCGCAGGCCCTCGGTTCGGACCGCTGGTACGTGTTCCGTCACGGACCCTCCTATTGATCAAATTTGACTAGTTAGTTGTGCGCGTGCCCGGACACGCGCGGTCTCGCGCCCTGCTCCTCGGACCCCGCTCCGGCCCGGCCGCGCACGACGAAGTCCGCACGCACCCGGGACACGGGAGCCTCCGGCCTCCGCGCGCCCCCGAACCCCGCGGGCGCCCCGCCCCGCTGCCGCGCGGCAGGTCCTAGACCCGGTCGGCGCCGCCGTCCTCGCCCAGCCAGGCCCGGAGGGCCTCGGCGTTGCCCAGCTCCGCCCCGACCCGCTCGCGCTCCTCCTCGGTGAGCTCGACCCCGGCGAGCATCGCCTGCCACTCCTGCGCCTTCGCCCCGTCGCCAGGGCGACGGAGAGTTCGACCAGGGTCGCGTACGCCAGCGCCCGGTCCGCGGCCGGAGCCCCGTCGCCGTGGCGGCGCAGCGCCGAGTTCGCCCTGCGGTAGGCGGCCTCGTCGTCGTTCTTGAACTCCCGGAAGATCCGCACCTGGTCGAGCGCCCTGGCCAGCCCCTCCAGGGAGGCGGACCCGCCGTACTCCGGTTCCGCCGGCTCGTCCCGCCGGATGAAGATGACCGAGTTGCCCGAGGGGTCCATCAAGGTGAAGCGGCTCGCCCCGGGCCGGTGGCGGGTGATGCGGGGCAGTCCCCTGGCGAGGACCTTCCCGTAGGCGGCGCGCATCGCCCGCGTGAGCTCGGCGTGGTAGGGCGCGACCTCGTCGACCATCACCAGGCAGCCGCCGCTGGTCTCCAGGGCCGGGTCCAACCCCTCCGGCGCCCTGCCGAAGTGCAGGTCGAACCCGCTCCACCGGAACGCCAGGTACAGGTACGGCCTCGTCTGCTCGTAGGTGACCTCGAAGCCGAGGGCCCGGTAGAACGCCAGGGTCTCCTCCGCCGAGACACAGGGCAGCACGGGCACCGTCGTCTCGTCGGGCCGCATCCGCCCCTCCGGCTCCCCGGGTGTCCCCACCGGGTCTCGCACGACCATGGAACCCCCTTCATTAATCAAGTTTGACTACTGATCGAGGCTAGCTCCCTCCCGCGCCACTGGTCAAACTTGACTACATGGCGACGGCGCCGGACCGCGCCGATGTGCGCGGCCCGGGGCCTTCCGCCCCCAGCGATCCCTGCCTAACATGAGACGAATTCACGTTAGGTAGGTCACACGTGCGCACTCCCCCCGCGCAGCCCTCCCCCGCGTCCCGTCGGCCGGTCCCGGCCGCACCGGCCGAACCCGTCCGGCCCGTCCGCCGCCTGTGGGTGGCCGGGATCAGCCTGGCCAACCTGGGCATGTGGATGGCCTTCTTCGGCCCGCTCCAGGTCCTGCTTCCCGAGCAGGTCGGGATGATCGCCCCCGACAGCAAGGAGACCACGCTGGCCTGGGTGACCGGGATCGGCGCCGCCTGCTCGACGCTCGGCACCCCTCTTGTCGGGGCGCTGTCGGACCGCACCACCGGCAGGTTCGGACGCCGCCGTCCCTGGATCCTGGCCGGGGCCGCCCTCGGCGCCCTGGGCCTGGTGGTCCTGGGGCGGCAGGACGGCGTGCTGGGCGTCCTGCTGGGCTGGTCGTTCGTCCAGGCCGCGCTGTCCTGCCTGAACGCGACCCTGCTCGCGGCCGTCCCGGACCGCGTACCGGTCCGCCAGCGCGGCGCGGTGTCCGGATGGATCGGCATCCCCCAGTCGGCGGGTGTGGTGGTGGCGGTGCTCCTGGTGACCGTGGTGGTCACCGGGCCCGCCCCCGGCTACGCCCTGATCGGCGCGCTGACCCTCGTGTGCGCGCTGCCGTTCGCGCTGCTGGCCCCCGATCCGCCGCTGCCCCGGGAGGCGCGTCCGCCCTGGCACGAGTTCTGGCGCGGCTTCCGGGTGTCCCCTCGCCGGTACCCCGACTTCGGCTGGGCGTGGCTGACCCGTTTCCTCATGCAGACGGGCAACGCCATGTTCACCCTCTACCTGCTGTACTTCCTGCGCGACGGCGTGGGCTACGAGGAGCTGTTCCCCGGCTCGTCGGCGGCGGACGGCCTGCTGGTGCTGATCCTCGTCTACACGGCGGCGGTCGTGTCCACGACCGTGCTCGCCGGGCTGGTCTCGGACCGGATCGGCCGTCGCCGGGGACCGGTGTGCCTGTCCGGCGTCGTATCGGCGGTCCCCGCGTTCCTGCTCGCCGCGTACCCGACCTGGCCGATGAGCCTGGCGTGCGCGGTGGTGCTGGGCGTGGGCTTCGGCATCTACCTGTCCGTGGACAACGCGCTGGTCACCGAGGTCCTGCCGACGGCAGGGGGCCGGGCCAAGGACCTGGGGATCGTCAACATCGCCAGTGCCGGTCCGCAGGTGCTCGCCCCCGCCGTCGCCGGGCCGATCGTCGTCCACCTGGGCGGATACCCGGTCCTGTACACCGTGTGCGGTCTGCTCACGCTGTTGGGCGCCGTGCTGGTCTGGCGGATCAGGGGGGTCGCCTGACCTCCCCCTCGATCCCCGTGAACCCCGTCGCAACCGCGTACGCACGAAAGGCAGGTCCGTCCATGTCGTCACCGTTCCTGTGGGGGGTGGCCTCCTCCGCCTTCCAGATCGAGGGTGCCCTGGCCGAGGACGGGCGCGCCGCGTCCGTCTGGGACACCTTCGCCCAGAGGCCCGGCGCGATCCGCGACGGCCACAGCCCCGCCGCGGCCTGCGACCACTACCGCCGCTGGGAGGAGGACGTGGACCTGCTGGACCGGCTGGGCGTGAACGCCTACCGGTTCTCGATCGCCTGGCCCCGGGTGGTGCCGCGGGGGCGCGGAGCCGTGAACCGGGCGGGGCTGGACTTCTACGACCGGCTCGTGGACGCCCTGCTGGCCAGGGGCATCACACCGGTGCCGACCCTGTTCCACTGGGACCTGCCGCAGGCGCTGGAGGACGGGGGCGGGTGGGGGACGCGCGACACCGCGTACGCCTTCGCCGAGTACGCGGCGGTCGCCGCCGACCGCCTCGGCGACCGCGTGGGGCGGTGGATCACCCTCAACGAACCCGTGGTGCACATGGCCTACGGGCACGCGTTCGGCGTGCACGCCCCCGGCCTGACCCTGGACGTGCCCGACGTCCTGGGCGTGGCCCACCACCTGCTGCTCGCGCACGGGCTCGCCGCCCGGGAGCTGCGCTCGCGCGGGCTGGAGGCCCTGCTCACCAACAACTACTCCCCCGTCGCGCCCGCCACCGGGTCCGCGGCCGACGCCGACGCCGCCGGCGCCTACGACGCCCTGCACAACCGGCTGTTCACCGACCCGGTGCTGACCGGCGCCCACCCGGACCTGTCGGCGTTCGGGGCGAAGGAGGTCCCCGGGGTGCGCGACGGGGACATGGAACTGGTCCTGGGCAGCGTGGACGGGATCGGCGTCAACTACTACAACCCGAGCGTGGTCGCCGCTCCCGGTCCGGGGTCGGGCCTGCCGTTCGACTTCGGCGAGGTCCCCGGGGCGCCGACGACGGCGTTCGGCTGGCCGGTGGTGCCCGAGGGGCTCGGGCGCACGCTCGACCTGCTGGTGGAGCGCTACGGCGACGCGCTGCCGCCCCTCTACGTCACCGAGAACGGGGCCTCCTACGCCGACGCCGTCGCCCCCGACGGGCGGGTGGCGGACCCCGAGCGGATCGCCTACCTGGAGGGGCACGTGGGTGCGGTCGAGGCGGCGCGCGGGCGCGGCGTCGACGTGCGCGGTTACTTCGCGTGGACGCTCACGGACAACTTCGAGTGGGCCGAGGGCTACCACCAGCGCTTCGGGCTCGTGCACGTGGACCACGCGACGCAGGTCCGCACGCCGAAGGACTCCTTCGCCTGGTACCGGGACCTCATCGCCTCGCGTACCGGCGCCTGAGCGCCCCCGGGCCTCCCGCCCCGGCCCCGCACCGGGGGCGGGGCGGGCGCCGTGTCAGTGCCGCCGCGCTCCCCGGGTCCGGCCCCTGGTGTCAGGGGTGTGGCGCAAGAGCCAGAGGAGCAGGAGGAGAACCGAGAGGGCGATCACCGCCGTCGAGGCCGAGAAGAGGGCCGCCTGTTTCCAGGTCTCGTCGAACAGGAAGAAGCGGACGGGCCACTGGAAGAGGGCCGTGAACAGGGCCACCGGCAGGGCCCGGAGGACACGGCCCCTCAGGGTGGACCAGGGGAAGGAGGGCTCGGCCGCGCCGCTCCGGGGGATGCGGCGGAAGGGGGCGGGCGGCGGGGTCAGTCCCTGACGGCGTCGAGCGTGCCGCTGTCCACGCGGTCCGGGGCCTCCTCGCCGCGCAGGCGCGCGGGCTCCCACCACCACCAGTGCGTCTCGGGCACCCAGTCGGGCACCTCCTCCTCGCTGACCGGGCTCGCGCTCCCCGCCACCCCGGCGAGGGCCTCGTCGATGCGCGGGATGGCGTCCAGGTCCACGGGTCGGAGGAACTCCTGCCAGGGCACGAACTCGTCGCCGAGCAGCTGGAGCATGGACCGGCGCCAGCAGGCCGGGCGGTACCCCTCGTGGCGGCCGTTCTCGGCCGCCGTCTGGCTGCGCACCACGTACAGGCTGAGCCGGTCGGGGTTGTTGCCGCTCACCAGCAGTCCGGCCAGGGTGGCGTTGAAGCGGCGTCCCGCCGGGGACTGCCGCTCGGACCGCGACGTCGCGCGGTACAGGTCGAAGAGCGCCGCGAAGGCGGTGTCCACCAGGGAATCGCGGTCCCTGCGCCGTGCGGCGCTCTCCGCGAACGCGTCCGCGGCCCGCCTGGCCAGGCCGGGGAGGTCTCTGCCCGGATCCGCGCTCACCAGTCACACCGCCTTGTCCTGTCGGGGGCCCGGCTGCCGGGGGCGGCCGGCCGGGGCTCTCTCGTCCTGTCGGGGCCGTGCCCGACGGGGTTCGATCATAATCTCCCTCCGTGCCGGGCCGGAAGCGGATTCAGTCCGGCGCGCCGCGCAGCTCCGCGTCGAGCACGCGCGCCCACCGGCGCACGATCCGGCGGCGGCGCGGGCCGTCGTCGGCGAGGAGGTTGGCGAGCCCGAGTCCGCGGGCCAGGTCGAGGGTGGCCTGGACCGTCTCACGGACCCCGGGCGCCGACTCGTCGGCGCCCAGCAGGTCCACGGCGGCCCGGTGGACCTCGCGGCCCATCTGCTCCTCCATGGGGAGGATGCGCTCGCGCAGGACGGGGTCGCTGGCGGCCGCGGCCCACAGCTGGAGTGCGGCCTGGAAGTCCATTCCGCTGAACGCGTCCACGACCATCTGCACGACGGCCTCGGTGCGCCCCGGTCCCTCGGGCACGGCGGCGGCGCCGCGCCTGAGCTCCTCCCCGCGGTTGTCGAGCATGTACCGCAGGGCCGCGAGGAACAGGTCCTCCCGGGTGGGGAAGTGGTGCTGGGCGGCCCCCCTGGACACTCCCGCGCGTTCGGCGACCGCGCCCACGGTGGCCCCGGCCGCGCCCCGCTCGGCCAGGCAGGCCACGGCGGCGTCGAGCAGCCGGGCCCGGGTGGCCCGGCTGCGTTCCTGCCTCGGCTCGCGGCCGGCTCCGGTGTCCACGGTCGCGTCCCCTCGCTGCGCTGGGCGGTTCCCGGGCCGGTGCGGCGGACGGGATCCCGCGTCCGGCCGCCGGACCGGGCGCGGGGACGCGCCGACGGTCCGCCGGCCGCCGTTCAGTACGACTTGGGCAGGCCGAGGGACTGCTGGGCCACGTAGTTGAGGACCATCTCCCGGCTGACCGGGGCGATGCGCGCCAGGCGGGCGGCGGCGATCGCCGACCCCAGCCCGTACTCGCTCGCCAGCCCGTTGCCGCCGAGGGTCTGCACGGCCTGGTCGACCGCGCGCACGCACGCCTCGGCGGCGGCGTACTTGGCCATGTTGGCCGCCTCGCCCGCCCCCGCGTCGTCGCCGGAATCGTAGCGGAGCGCCGCGTGCTGGGTCATCAGGCGTGCCTGCTCCAGTTCGATCTTGACCTGGGCGAGGGGATGCGCGAGCCCCTGGTGGGCGCCGATGGGCCTGTCCCCCCACACGGTGCGCTCCTTGGCGTAGGCGACGGCCTTGTCGAGGGCGTGCCGCGCGCTCCCGGCGGCCAGGGACGCGGCCATGATGCGTTCGGGGTTGAGGCCGGCGAACAGCTGGAGGAGCCCGGCCTCGGGGTCTCCGACCAGGGCGTCGCCGGGCAGGCGCACGTCGTCCATGAACAGCTGGAACTGGTGGTCGGGGCTGACCAGGTCCATCTCGATCCGCCTGGCCTCGAACCCGGGGGCGCCGGTGGGGACGGCGAAGAGGGCGGCCGACAGGGTGCCGGAGCCCTCGTCCCGGATCCGGGCGACCACGAGGACGGCGTCGGCGACGTCCACGCCGGAGATGAAGGTCTTGCGGCCGGAGAGCACCCACCCGTCGCCGTCGCGGCGGGCGGTGGTGGTGATGCGGTGGGAGTTGGACCCCGCGTCGGGCTCGGTGATGGCGAAGGCCATGATGGTCCTGCCCGTGGCCAGGCCCGGGAGCCACCGGCGCCGCTGGTCGGGGGTGCCGAAGCGGGCCAGGACGGTGCCGCAGATCGCCGGGGAGACCACCATCATGAGGGTGGGGCACCCGGCTGCGCTCAGCTCCTCCAGGACGGCGGCGAGGTCGCCGATGCCGCCCCCTCCGCCCCCGTACTCCTCGGGGATGTTGACGCCCAGGTAGCCGAGTTCTCCGGCCTCGCGCCACAGCTCGGTGAGGTACTCGCCCTCCCCTGCCCTGGCCCTGTAGTAGCCGGACCCGTATCCGGCGGCGAAGTCGGCCACGACTGCGCGCAGCTCGACGCGTTCGGCGGGTTCGTTGAAGGTCATGGCACCGGTCACGGGTGGGGCCCTTCGTAGTCGAGTACGGCGAGGGGCGCCCCTGCGGGGACCCTCTGGCCCGCCGCGACCGGGATCTCCCGGACGGCACCGGCGGCGGGTGCTGTGATGCGGTGCTCCATCTTCATGGCCTCGATGCGCAGCAGGGTCTGCCCCTCGGCGACCCGGTCCCCCTCGCGGACGTCCACGGCGACGACGGTGCCGGGCATCGGCGCGGGCAGGGCGCCGGGGTCGACCGCGGCCTCGGGTTCGGGGAGGGGGTCGACGGGGGTGAGGGTGACGGAACCGAGCGAGGACTCGACGTGGACGTCGGGGTCCCCCCCGTAGGTGTGGACGGTGAGGGCGCGGCGCAGGCCGTCGGCCTCCAGGACGACGAGGCCGGGGGCCGCGGAGAGGACGCGCACGCCGGGCTGTTCGGGCTCGTAGGCGCCCCGGACGGTCCGGTAGGCGGTGGTGATCCGGCGGCCTCCGCCGCCCCCGGCGGTGTGGACCCGGGTGTGGGCCCGGGAGGGGAGGTTGCGCCAGTTGGCGGGGATCCCCGCGGGGAGCGGGCTGCCGGGCCCCGGGTTCGGGGCGGCGCCGCCGACGCCCCCCGGCACGGCCCGGGGGGAGCGGGCCGCCTCGGCGGCGGCCAGGGAGGCGGCGAGCGCGGCGAGGCGTTCGGCGGGCGGGTCGGCGAGGGGCTGGGCGAGCGCCGTGAGCCGGTCGGCGCCGAGGTAGCCGGTGTGGAGCCCGTCCGGGTGCTCGTCGGCGGCCCCGAACGCGGGGTGGCGGAGCACCCGGACGAGCAGGTCGCGGTTGGTCCCCACCCCGTGGACGCGGGCTCCGGCCAGGGCGGAGGCCAGGCGGCGGACCGCGTCGCGGCGGTCGCGGCCGTGGGCGACGACCTTGGCGAGCAGGGGGTCGAAGTCGGCGCCGACGGTGTCGCCCGGCTCGACCCCGCTGTCCAGGCGCACGCCGTGCCCGTCGGGGTTCGTGAACCGGGCGGTCGCGTCGGGCACGTCGAAGGCCCGCAGGGTCCCGGTGCGGGGCCGCCAGCCTTCGCGGGGGTCCTCGGCGTACAGCCGCGCCTCGACGGCGTGGCCGCGCGGCGCGGGCGGGCCGCCCCCGGGCAGGGCCCCGCCCTCGGCGATCCGGATCTGCCACTCGACCAGGTCCAGCCCGGTGACGCACTCGGTGACGGGGTGTTCGACCTGGAGGCGGGTGTTCATCTCCAGGAAGACGGGGTCGCCGAGGGCGCCGCCGCCGACGGGGACGAGGAACTCGGCGGTCCCGGCCCCGGTGTAGCCGATGGCGCGGGCCAGGGCCCGCGCCGCCTCGTGCAGCCGTTCGCGCAGGCCATCGGGGAGGCCGGGGGCCGGCGTCTCCTCGACGACCTTCTGGTGCCGGCGCTGGACGGAGCAGTCGCGCTCCCCCAGCGCCCAGACGGCGCCGTGGGAGTCGGCGAGGACCTGGACCTCGACGTGGCGCCCGCGGCGGACGTAGGGCTCGCAGAACACGGCCGGGTCGCCGAACGCCGACGCGGCCTCCGCCCGGGCTGCGGCGGCCTCGGCCGGGAGGTCGGCGAGGTCGTGGACGACCCGCATACCGCGTCCGCCTCCCCCGGAGACGGCCTTGACCAGGACGGGCAGGTGTTCGGGGCGCACGTCCCCCGGGTCGAGGGCGTCGGCGACGGGCACCCCCGCCTCGCGGGCGATCCGCTTGGCGAGGGTCTTGGCTCCCATGCGCTCGACCGCGTCGGCGGAGGGTCCCACCCAGGTGAGCCCGGCCCCGGTGACGGCGCGCGCGAACCCTGGGTTCTCGGACAGGAACCCGTAGCCGGGGTGAACGGCGTCCGCCCCCGCGGAGCGCGCGGCGCGGACCAGGGCGTGCGGGTCGAGGTAGGCGTCGACGGGGCTCCCGCCGCCGGGGACCGGCAGGCGCACCGCCGTGTCCGCCTCGGACACGTGCGCGACGCCCTCCTCCCCGGGTGCGTGGACCGCGACGGTCCCGATGCCCATGGTGCGGCAGGTGCGGAAGACCCGGCGGGCGATCTCGCCGCGGTTGGCGACGAGGAGGCGGTTGACGGGGCGGGGCGGGGTGTGGTTCATGGTCTGTGGCTCACATCCGGAAGACGCCGAAGCGGTCGGTGCCGCGCACGGGCGCGTTGTGGGCGTGGGACAGGCACAGGCCCAGGACGGTGCGCGTGTCCCGGGGGTCGATGACCCCGTCGTCGTAGACCCGGCCGGAGAGGAACAGGG
Source organism: Nocardiopsis sp. NPDC055824 (assembly GCF_053616335.1). Classification (NCBI taxonomy): domain Bacteria; kingdom Bacillati; phylum Actinomycetota; class Actinomycetes; order Streptosporangiales; family Nocardiopsidaceae; genus Nocardiopsis; species Nocardiopsis sp. NPDC055824. The sequence goes on along the minus strand of NZ_JBSHDN010000011.1, from coordinate 30,223 downwards.
GGAGCGACTCGGCCTCGATCTGGTTCTCGACCATCTCGCGGACGGCGGCGTCCCGCTCCTCGTCGTAGGGGCGCCCCCGCGCGGCCGCGGACCGGCGGGCGACGGTGGACAGGACCTCGGCGAGCTGCCTGGGCCCCATGACGGCGGAGCGCGCGCTGGGCCAGGCGAACAGGAACCGGGGGTCGTAGGCCCTGCCGCACATCCCGTAGTGGCCCGCGCCGTAGGAGGCGCCGATGAGCACCGAGAAGTGGGGCACGGTGCTGTTGGAGACGGCGTTGATCATCATGGAGCCGTGCTTGATGATGCCGCCCTGCTCGTACTCCCGGCCGACCATGTAGCCGGTGGTGTTGTGCAGGAACACGAGCGGGGTGTCGGCGCGGTTGGCCAGCTGGATGAACTGGGTGGCCTTGTGCGCCTCGGCGCTGAAGAGCACGCCGTTGTCGTTGGCGAGGACGCCGACGGGGTAGCCGTGCAGCTCGGCCCAGCCGGTGACGAGCCCGCTGCCGTAGGCGGGCTTGAACTCGTCGAACTCCGAGCCGTCCACGATCCGGGCGAGGACCTCGCGCGGATCGACCGGCACCTTGAGGTCGGGCGGCATGACGCCGAGCAGGTCCTCTGCGGGGTGGAGGGGCTCCGCGGCGGCCCCTCGCGGGGCGGGCCCCTGTTTGCGGTGGTTGAGCCGGGCGACGATCCTCCGTCCGAGGCGCAGGGCGTCGTGCTCGTCCTCGGCGAGGTGGTCGGCGAGTCCGGAGACCTCGGCGTGCATGCGGGCTCCGCCCAGGGACTCGTCGTCGCTGTCCTCGCCGGTGGCCGCCTTGACGAGCGGCGGCCCGCCGAGGAACACCTTGGCGCGGTCGCGGACCATGACCACGTGGTCGCTCATGCCGGGGACGTAGGCGCCGCCCGCGGTGGAGTTGCCGAACACCAGCGCGACGGTGGGGATCCCGGCCGCGGAGAGGCGCGTCAGGTCGCGGAAGGTCCGTCCGCCCGGGACGAAGATCTCCTTCTGCGTGGGCAGGTCGGCGCCGCCGGACTCGACCAGGCTGATCATCGGCATGCGGTTCTGCTCGGCGATCTCGGCGGCCCGCGCCGACTTCCGCAGCGTCCACGGGTTGCTGGAGCCGCCGCGGACGGTGGGGTCGTTGGCGACGACGACGCACTCGACGCCGGAGACCACCCCGACACCGGTGACGACACTCGCGCCGACGTGGAAGTCGCTCCCCCAGGCGGCCAGGGGGGACAGCTCCAGGAAGGGGCTGCCCTCGTCCAGGAGGAGTTCGATCCGCTCCCGGGGCAGCAGCTTGCCCCGGGAGCGGTGGCGTTCGACGTACTTCTCCCCGCCTCCGGCCAGGGCCCTGGCGTGTTCGGCGCCGATCTCGGCGAGCTTGGCGAGCATGGCCTCGCGGGCCTCGGCGAACGCGGGCGAGGCGGGGTCGAGCCGGGTTCCCAGGACGCTCACGGCCGCTCCGTCCCCGGCGGGGGCCGGTGCGCTCGGCGGGGCCCGGGGAGGGCGGGGGTCGGGGCGTTCACTGCCGTGCCACCTCCGGGAGGAGCTTCTCGGGGATCAGGGTCCTGCGCGCCCGCAGCCACTCCCCCAGCCCCTTGGCCTGCGGGTCCGGGCCCTCGCGCCGGGCGCTGCCGGGGGCGAGCATGCCCTCGATCCAGAAGTTGGCCGCGCGCAGGTTGGGCAGCAGGTGGCGGGTGACCACGAGGCCGGCGGTCTCGGGCAGCAGCTCGCGCAGCAGGGGGACGGTGAGGGTGTGGGCGAGCCAGCGCCAGGCGTCGTCGTCGGCCGCCCACACGCCGAGGTTGGCGTCGGCGCCCTTGTCCCCGCTGCGCGCCCCCACGACCAGGCCGAGCGGCGCCTCGCGCAGCGTCCCCTCCGGGAGGGGCGGGGGGAGCGGGGGTTCGGGGACCTCGGCCGGCCGCCGGGTCCGGGGGGCGGGGGCGACGGACACCCGGGCCCCGTCGGGGAGGATGGCGGTGTGCTCCACCTCGTCGGCGGGCACGAGCACGTGCGTGGCGGCGACGCCGTCCGGGCGCGCGTCGCGCGGCGGCGAGGTGAGGTGGAAACCGGCGTACCCGGCCAGGGCCAGCTCGACGGCGGCCGCCCCGAAGGCCCTGCCGACCCTGGACGCGTCGTGGTCGCGCGCGGTCACCCGCAGCCGCGCGGTGGCGGCGTCCTGGGTGGGCCCGTGCGGGTCCTCGGCGGGAACGAACTCGAAGCGCAGGTCCTCGGGGCGGCGGTGGGCGAGCGCGGCGCGCATCTGCCGTTCGGCGAGCGCCGCCTTGTCCTCGGCGTCCAGCCCGGTGATCAGGAACTCGACGTCGTTGCGGAACCCGGTGAGGCCGGTCAGCCCCACCTTGAGCTCGGCGGGCGGTCGCTCGCCGCGCGTGCCGCTGATCCGGACCCGGTCGGGGCCCTCCCGGGTGAGCCGGACGGTGTCCAGGCGCGTGGTGACGTCGGGCCCGGGATAGCGGGCGCCCGCGATCTCGTAGACGAGCTGGGCGGTGACGGTCCCGGTGGTGACCGCTCCCCCGGTGCCGGGGTGCTTGGTGACGACCGCGCTGCCGTCGGCGCCGATCTCGGCGATCGGGAAGCCGGGGCGGTCCAGGTCGTGCCCCTCGCGGAGGAGGGCGGCCGCGTGGGCGTAGTTGCCGCCGGTGGCCTGGGCCCCGCACTCGATGACGTGCCCGGCGACCGTGGCCCCGGCGAGCGCGTCGAGGTCGTCCGGGGTCCACCCGAAGTGGGAGACGGCGGGCCCGACGGTCAGGGAGGCGTCGGTGACCCGTCCGGTGACGACGATGTCGGCCCCGGCGTCCAGGCAGGCGGCGATCCCGAAGGCGCCCAGGTAGGCGTTGGCGGTCAGGGGGCTGCCGAGGTCGAGCTCCTCCGCCCGGTGGAGGAGGTCGTCGCCCGTGACGCAGGCGATGCGGGGGGCGAGGCCGAGCCCGTCGGCGAGCTCGGTGAGCCTGTCGGCCAGGCCCCGGGGGTTGAGGCCGCCGGCGTTGGTGACCACCCTGACGCGGCGTTCCGTGATCAGGGTCAGGCAGTCCCGCATCTGGCCGAGGAAGGTCCTGGCGTAGCCGCGCCCCGGGTCGGCGAGCTGGTCGCGGCCGAGGATGGCCATGGTGAGTTCGGCCAGGTAGTCGCCGGTGAGGACGTCCACCGGGCCGCCCGTGAGCATCTCGTGGACGGCGGCGAAGCGGTCCCCGTAGAAACCGGAGGCGTTCGCGACCCACAGGGGGGACGTAGCGGTCATGGACACGAGGGTGACACCGGACACACCGAAAAACAAGCGTGGGTGATTGTTCTTCCCGGGCGGGCCGTGTGTCACGCCGTGGCCGGAACCGGCCACGGAGGGTGGGTTGCAGACCGGGGGAGCGGGCACGCGCGCGGGGTAGTTTGGCGCGGTGAGTACCTCCCCTGAAGACACGAACCCCACCGACGAGACCCCCGGCGCGGCGGCCGAGGAAACGAGGGCCGCGGGCGACACCGGGGCGGGCAACGCCTTCCTCGAAGGAACCCCGGTCGGCCCGCCCCCCACCCCGGGCGGGCTCTTCGCCGCCGAGACCTTCAGCGTCATCGGCCTGCTGCTGTTCGCCCTCACCACCGTCCACACCCGGCTGTTCGAGCTCTTCAGCTGGTTCTTCCTCAGCGGCGCGGCCCCGTCGCACAGCGCCCAGCAGGCGGCCGTGCTCTCGGCCGAGGTCGCCGTCGCGGGCGGCCTGAGCGCCCTGTCCGTGCTCGCCGCGGCCGTGGCCCTGTTCCGCGGCGGCGCCGCCACCCGGGCGTGGAGCCGCTGGTGCGCGGCCGCCACCGTCGTCGTGGGCAGCCTGATGCTGATCGTCTCCGTGCTGACCTTCGCCGGCCTGCCCTCCGGGTCCTGAGCCCGGAGCCCTCCGGGGTCGGGGCCTTTGATTGCCCCGGTGGTCGGGGTCGCGCGATCGCGCCCTCCCGCACCCCAACTGGTCCCGCCCCTGAGGCGACGCACCCCGCTCAGGGTCTGAGCGGGCAGCGCGGGTCCTACGGCCGACCCGCGCGTTCCTGCCCGGGCACACCCGGATCCGTTCGCACCCCGCCGTGTCCGGGGAGGGCAGCACCGCCCACCTTCAACCACCACACGGTGACGGCGAAAACCCTCTATGGCCGAGGTTCACAACCCCCTGGTGACAGCGGCGATTCTTAGGCTCCGCTTACGGTGACCAACGGGTACGTTGGCCGCGTGAGTACCGCACCAGGAGACAACGACAGCCCCGACCGCAACCCCCTCACCCCGAACGAGGCCCCGAAGCCGACGTTCGAGCCCGGGGTCGCGCCGGAAGTGCCCGACTCCGGGGCGGCCCACCCGTCCGACTCCGGCCCACCGACCGGCGAGGCCGCCGACACGAGGGAGGCCGAGGCCGAGGCCGCCGCGGTGACCGCGGCGCCGCACGCACCGGCGGCCTCCGGCGTGTTCTCGACGGAGACCCTCGGCATCGTCGGACTCGTGCTCCTCGCCGTGACCCTGTTCTCCGGCCAGCTGCTGGAGATCCTCACCAGCATGCTCCTCGTCGGCGGCCAGCCCATCGGCGCGGACCAGATCACGCAGATCCGCACGCAGATCATGCTCGGCGGCGCCGTGGCGCTGCTCACCGTGGTGGTGTCCGCGCTCGCGCTGGTGCTCGCCGACTCGAGGACCCGGCCGTGGGGGCGCTGGGTGTCCGCAGCCGCGTTGATCGCCGGACTCCTGTTCGTGGCCGTCGCCGCCGTGTCCTACCTGCTCATCCCCGAGGCGGCCCCGATGATGCCGCCCGTGATGGAGTGACCGCGGGCCCGTGCGCGGAACACCCCGGAGCGGGTCCCGGACGAGCGGTCGCCGAACGGCCGCGCGTCCCCGGGGCCCGCTCCTGTGTCGTTTCCCGTACGGCTCCGACCCCTCCGTGATTGACGCACCCAGAAACTGCAACTATCTTGGTGTCCGTTAACGGCTCGACGGGGAAGGGGCGGACGTGAGCGTCAACAGCCGGAGCGCGGTCGCGATCCACGCGCTGACCTACCTGGCCCGCCGGGGGGACGAACTGCCGCGGTCCTCCGCCGACATCGCCGAGAGCCTGGAGAGCAACCCCGTGGTCGTCAGGCGCATCCTCGGGCGCCTGCGCGACGCCTCGCTGGCGTGGTCCACCGAGGGGCGGGGAGGCGGCTGGCGCCTCGCGCGCCCGGCGGAGGACATCAGCCTCTACGACGCCCACGCGGCGGTCGCGGACGGTCCCCTCCTCCCCCTGCACTCCCACCCCCCGAGCGCGGGGTGCGTCATCGGCAGGCACATCCAGTCCCTGCTCGAAGTGGAATTCGCACAGGCGGAGCAGGCCCTGCGGGACCGACTCGGCCGCACGACCGTCGCCGACATGCTCGCCCAGGTCCTCGAGCGCGAGCGCACCCTCGGCGCACCGCGCTCCTAAATCGGGCGGAAGGGAGACCTTCCGCCTTTTTTTCGCCCAAAACTGCCACCAAATTAGTTGCAGTAAGTGAGAGTCAAGGTGAACACATGAGACCGACGCCGGCCTCCGCGCCCCCCGCCCCCTCGACGTCCGCGCTCTTGGCGGTGCTCGTCGCGGCCATGCTCCTCATGGTCGTCGCCAGCGACATGGTCGGGCTCGTCCTACCCCTCATGGGAGAGCAGTTCGCAGCCTCGGAAGCACAGCTCGCCTGGGTCGTCACCGGCTTCCTCCTGGTCTTCTCGGTCGGCATCCCCGTCTACGGCCGCGTCTCCGACCGCGTCGGCCTCCGAAGCTTGTTCCGCGGGGCCCTGCTGGTCTACGCGGCGGGCAGCCTGGTCTGCGCCCTCGCACCGACGCTGCCGCTCCTCGTCCTCGGACGGCTGGTGATGGGGGCGGGCGCCGCCGCGGTCCCGGTCCTGTCCGTCATCGCCGTCACCCGGGTCCTCCCGCCCGGCAGGAGAGGCACGGGGATCGGGTTCGTCTCCGCCGCGGGAGGCGCGGGCGCCGCCCTCGGCCCGTCCATCGGGGGCGGAATCGGTGAACTCCTCGGGTGGCCCGCGCTCTTCTGGATCACCATGGCGGGCGCGCTGCTGCTGGCCGCCGCCTCACGGGTGCTGCCCGACGACGCCCCCGGGGACGCGCGGCCCTTCGACCTGCTCGGCGGCGTCCTCCTCGGTCTGGCGGCCGGTCTCGTCCTGTTCGGGGTGACCCGGGGGCAGGAGAGCGGCTTCGACTCGCCGTCGTCGTACGGGAGCGTCCTGGCCTCCGCCACCGCGGCCGCGCTGTTCGCATGGCGCACCGTCCGCTCCGAGCAGCCGTTCGTCCCGCCGGCGCTGTTCGCCGACCGGGTCTACGTGTCGGCCGTGGCCACCGTGTTCCTGGCCATGTTCGTGAACATGACCGCCCTCGTGTTCGTCCCCCTGCTCGTCGTCGGCGTGAACGGTCTCGGTCCCGGAGCGGGAAGCCTCGTGATGATCCCGGGCGGGGTCGCGCTGGCGGTCCTGTCCCCGCTGGCGGGCCGGGTCGCCGGGTCCGCGGCGGCGCGGTGGTGGGTGGTCGGGGGCCTGGCTCTGATGGGCGCCTCGACGTTCCACCTCTCCGTCCACGGGGCGTCGCCCGCCGCCGCCGCGCTCGGCGTGGTGGGCGTGGGCGCGGGCTTCGCCTTCGTGGCCACCCTCGTCACGGACAGCGCGGCCGGCGCCCTTCCCCCCGACCGGGTGGGTGTCGGCATGGGTGTCCTCCAGGGCGCCCAGTTCCTGGGGGCCGGTACGGGACCGGCGCTGATCGGCGCCCTGGTCGCGGCCCGCCAGGCGGGCGGGCACGACGCCGTCAACCCGCTCCACACCCTCGCGGCCCCCGCGTACTCGGACGCCTTCCTGGCGGTGACCCTGGTGGCCGTCCTCGGAGCGGCGTCCGCGCTCGGCCTGGCCCGGCGCCCCACCGGGCCGGCGGCGGACCCCGTACGGACCTGACCGGCGGCCCCCGGAAACCGCGGGGACGGCGGGGCCGCTCGCCGGGAGCCGCACGGTTCCCCGACCGACCGGTCGCGGGGCGGCCACCCGACCGGTGGCTGCCCCGCGGCCGGTCCCGGGCCGCGAGGGGTCCGGGCTCAGGCGATGCGGTCGATGACCAGCGGGGCGGCCTCGTGGCGCCCGTCCTGGTCGATCCCGAACGCGCCCTCCAGGGCCTGCGCCGCCCGCTCGAACCGCGCCTCCTCGTCCGCGTGCAGGGTGAACAGGGGCTCCCCCGCCTGCACCCGCTCCCCCGGCTTGGCGTGCAGTGTCACCCCGGCCCCGAAGGAGACCGCGTCCTCCTTGCGCGCCCGTCCCGCGCCCAGCCGCCACGCCGCCAGCCCCACCTGGTAGGCGTCCAGCCGGGTGACGGTGCCCGACGCCGGGGCGAGCACCGTGCGCCGCTCGGCGGCCACCGGCAGGGGTGCGTCCGGGTCGCCCCCCTGCGCCCGGATCAGCCGCTTCCACGACGCCAGCGCGCTCCCGTCCCGCAGGGCCTCGGCCGGGTCCTTGACACCGTTCCCGCCGGGGGTGAGGCCTGCCGCGGCCAGCATCTCCCGGGCCAGGGCCACGGTCAGCTCCACGACGTCGGCGGGGCCGCCGCCGGAGAGCACCTCCACCGCCTCGGCGACCTCCAGGGCGTTGCCGACCTGGCGCCCCAGCGGCGCCTCCATGTCGGTGAGCAGCGCCACGGTGCGGACCCCGTGGTCGTTGCCGATGTCCACCATGGTGCGGGCCAGCTCGCGGGCGGACCCGGCGTCCTTCATGAACGCGCCCGATCCCACCTTGACGTCGAGGACGAGCGCCCCGGTGCCCTCGGCGAGCTTCTTGCTCATGATGGAGGCGGCGATGAGCGGGATCGACTCGACCGTCCCGGTGACGTCGCGCAGCGCGTACAGCTTGCGGTCGGCGGGGGCCAGGCCGGTCCCCGCGGCGCAGATCACGCCGCCCGTGGCCTCCAGCACGCCGCGCATCTCCTCCGCGGTCAGCGACGCGCGCCACCCGGGGATCGACTCCAGCTTGTCCAGCGTGCCGCCGGTGTGGCCGAGCCCGCGCCCGGACAGCTGCGGCACGGCGGCCCCGCACGCGGCGACGGTCGGGGTGAGCGGCAGGGTGATCTTGTCGCCGACCCCGCCGGTGGAGTGCTTGTCGGTGGTGGGCCGGTCCAGGCCGGAGAAGTCCAGCCGGTCCCCGGACGCGAGCATCGCCTCGGTCCACCGGCCCACCTCGGCACGGTTCATCCCGCGCAGGAAGACCGCCATGGCCAGCGCCGACATCTGCTCCTCGGCCACCGCCCCCCGCGTGTAGGCGTCGATCACCCAGTCGATCTGCCCGGGGGTGAGCTCTCCCCCGTCGCGCTTGGCCCGGATGATCTCGATGACGTCCATGTCTGTTCCTTTCACCTGGCGGGAACTTCGGCGGCACACAGGTCTCCCCGGCCGCCGCCGGGCGGGCGGGGACCGGGGAGACGGCGGGCACCGGCTATGTGAGGTTGTCCGGACCGAAGGCCTGCGGCAGGATCCGGTCCATGGACAGGATCCCCTCCGGGGTGTCCACGAGCAGGTGCGGCCCGCCGTGCTCGAACAGGAGCTGCCGGCAGCGGCCGCACGGCATGAGGACGCCGCCCCGCCCGTCCACGCAGGCGAACGCCGTCAGGCGCCCTCCCCCGGAGGCGTGCAGGGCGCTGACGAGCCCGCACTCGGCGCACAGGCCGACGCCGTACGACGCGTTCTCCACGTTGCAGCCGCTGACCACCCGGCCGTCGTCGACCAGGGCCGCCGCTCCCACCGGGTAGTTCGAGTAGGGCGCGTAGGCGTGCGACATGGCCTCGCGTGCGGCGGCCCGCAGCGCCTCCCAGTCCACCGTGTCCGCGCCGGGCGGGCCGGCCGTCGGTGTGTGGCTCATGACCGGCTCGCCCTCCACTGCTTGCCGACCCCGGCGGGGGGCCGGAGCCTCTGGGAGGCCAGCGAGAGCACCAGGAGCGTCGCGATGTGCGGGCTGTAGGTGGCCAGCTCCCGCGGCAGGGAGTCGGTCGAGAGGTACCAGACCAGCAGCAGGACGCCGGTGAGCACGGCGGCGACCGCCAGGCCCTTGCGGTCCTTGCGCACCTGCCAGACCGCCACCGCGAGCAGCGCCACCGCCAGGAGCAGCAGCAGGGCGTGGATCGCCGCACCGCCGCCGCGGATCTGGAGGGCGTCGGTGTAGCCGAACAGGCCGGCGCCCATGGCGAGGCCTCCCGGGCGCCAGTTGCCGAAGATCATGGCGGCCAGGCCGATGTAGCCGCGGCCGCCGGTCTGCCCCTCCTGGTAGATCTGCGACGCCACGATGGCCAGGAACACCCCGCCCATGCCGGCGAGCCCGCCGGAGATGACCACGGCGACGTACTTGAGGCTGTACACCGGCACGCCGAGGGACTCGGCGGCGTCGGGGTTCTCGCCCACCGAGCGCAGCCGCAGGCCGAAGGTGGTTCGCCACAGCACGAGGTAGGTCACCGGGATCATCATGATCGCGATGAACGTCAGGGCCGACATGCGGGTGGTCAGGCCGATCACCAGCGACGCCAGGTCGCTGACCACGAAGATCCCGCTGCCCGCCACGGGCGCGAGCGCGTCGGCGACGAACGGGAGGTTCCACACCGGGAACGGCGGCGTGGTCGGCGACTGGGCGGCCCCCGCGCCGGGCACGTCGGAGTAGACCAGGATCGACAGGTAGCGCATCGCGCCGAGCATGAGGATGTTGATGGCCACGCCGGACACGATGTGGTCGACCGCGAAGGTGACCGTCGCCACGGCGTGCAGCAGGCCCCCGGCCATGCCGGCCAGGACACCGGCCAGCAGGCCCATCCACGGGTTGTCGGTCGACCAGGCGAAGTAGGCCCCGAACCAGGTGCCCAGGATCATCATGCCTTCGAGGCCGATGTTGATGACGCCCGCCCGCTCGGCCCACAGGCCGCCCAGGGCCGCCAGGCCGATGGGCACCGCGAAGGTGATGGTGGTGCGGATGGTGCCCGCGTCGGTGAGCATGTCCTGGCCGGTGATGACGCGCAGCCCCGCCAGGGACACCAGCACCGCGCCGAACAGGGTGAGGAAGCGCCAGCGCGACCAGCCTCCCGGCCTGGGCGGCGCCTTGACCGGTTCCATCACGTTGAGTTCCTGGCTCACTGGGCCTCCCCGTCGCGCTTGCCGTCGGAGCCGGGGGCCGTGTCGCCCCCGCCGTCGGCGGACCCGTCCTCGGACGCCGTGCCGGAGGGCACGGCCTGCGCGGGTTCAGTGGTGGACTCGGCGGTGGCGCCGAGCTGGTTGCCGATCTGCTGCTGCTGGTAGCGGCGGCCCCAGCGGTGCACGACCTCGTAGACCACGACGACGGTGAGCACGATGGTGGCCTGGGAGATGACCGCGATCTCCTGGGGGATCCCGTCGAAGGGCAGGATGCCCGCCGCCTGGTTCAGGAACGACCAGAAGAGGGCGGCGAAGACGATGCCGACCGGGTGGTTGCGGCCCAGCAGTGCGATGGCGATGCCGATGAAGCCGATGCCGGTCGGGAAGTCCAGGGCGTAGTAGTGCGAGCTGCCCAGCAGCTGGGGCAGGCCGACCAGCCCGGCGACCATGCCCGAGAAGAGCATGGACAGGAACACCATCTTCTTGACGTTGACGCCGCTGGCCTCGGCGGCCGACTGCGACTGGCCGGTGGCCCGCAGCTCGAACCCGAAGCGGGTGCGGTTGAGCATCACCCAGTAGCCGATGCCCACGGCGACCGCGAGGAGGACGAAGCCGAAGATCTCCTGCTCGGAGCCGAGGAAGCCCGCCGGGATGCCGGGCACCCACGACGACTCGGGCATCGGCGGGGTGCCGATGTTGTTGGTGCTGATCTCCACCGCGAGGCGGTCGGTGCTGAGCAGGTAGGCGGTGATGCCGGTGGCGATGGCGTTGAGCATGATCGTGGAGATCACCTCGGAGACGCCCCGGGCCACCTTGAGGTACCCCGCGATGCCCGCCCACGCGCCGCCGACGGCGACGGCCGTGGCGATGACGACGATCTGGCTGAGCACCGGGGGCAGGACCACGTAGCCGCCGACGGCGGCCGCGAGCAGGGCCGCGAGCCGGTACTGCCCGTCGACGCCGATGTTGAACAGCTTCATCTTGAAGCCGATCGCCACGGCCACGGCGGCCAGGTAGTAGGTGGTGCCGTCGTTGATGATCTTGACCAGGCTGTTGGGCCTGGTGCCGTACTCGATCATCCGCGCGAAGGTGGGCAGCGGCGGGATGCCGCTGAAGAAGAGGACGGCGGCCGTGACTCCGATCGCGATGACCCCGGCGGCGAGGACCGCGGCGAAGGACAGCGCGAGCATGGCGGACAGCCGGTGGAACAGCGTGAACGCCACGGCCGAGCCGACGAGCGCGCCCAGGGCGGCGGCGACCGGCTCGATCAGGGACAGGTCCAGGAACCAGGCGGACAGCAGCCCGGAGACCACCGCCAGCACCAGCGCGGTCGGCACGACCAGGGTCGTGTGGAGCGTGGTGCCCTGCTCCTTCGTGCCGTCGGCCCCGGCCCTGCGCTCGTCCGGGACCAGCGGTCCGGACCAGGCCACGAAGGCGAAGGCCGCCGCGACGCCGATGACCAGCGCGGCCCACCACAGCAGCGCGAGATCGAGGGCGGCGGTGACCCCGACGCCGAGGACGACGGCGACGGCCGCCGCGGCCGGGGCGGGCAGGGTCCTGTCGGGGCGGGGAATCCTACTCATGATCCGCCCTCGTTCCCGTTTCGGTCGGCACCGTCAGCACCGCTGTCACCTTCTGTGCTCGCGTCGCCCCCGCCCAGCCCGGCCCCGGTCATGGCGGAGCCCAGCTGTTCGGGTGTGACGGTGGTCGGGTCGGCCTGCGCGACCAGGCGGCCGCGCAGGATCACGTGCAGGGTGTCGGACATGCCGATCAGCTCGTCCAGGTCGGCGGAGACCAGCAGCACCGCCAGGCCGGCCGCGCGGGCGTCGCGCAGCTGCTCCCAGATGGCGGCCTGGGCGCCGACGTCCACACCGCGGGTGGGGTGGGCGGCCACCAGGAAGCGCGGGGAGCCGCTCATCTCCCGGCCGATGATGAACTTCTGCTGGTTGCCGCCGGACAGGGCGTCGGCGATCACGTCGATGTTGGGGGTGCGCACGTCGTACTCGGCGACGATGCGCTCGGAGTCGGCGCGCGCCCCGGCCCTGTCGATCCAGGGGCCGCGCACGCTGGGCGCCTTGGTCTGGTGGCCGAGGATCCGGTTCTCCCACAGGGGGGACTCCAGCAGCACGCCGTGCCGGTGCCGGTCCTCGGGGATGTAGCCGACCCCCGCCTCGCGGATGCGCAGCGTGGACCAGGACGTGATGTCGTCCGTGCCCAGGGAGATCGTCCCCGAGGTCAGCGGGCGCATGCCCATGATGGCCTCGATCAGCTCCGACTGGCCGTTGCCCTCGACGCCGGCGATGCCGACGATCTCGCCCTCGCGGATGTCCACGGTGACGCCGTCGACGACGGCGCGGCCGTCGGCGGAGCTGACGGTGACCCCGTCCAGGGACAGGACGACGTTGTCGGTGACGGTCGACTCGCGCAGCTCGGGGACGGGGAGCTCGCCGCCCACCATCAGCGTGGCCAGTTCCCGGGCGGTGGTGGTGCCCGGGTCGGCCGTGGCCACGGTGGTTCCCCGCCGGATCACGGTGATCTCGTCGGCGACGGAGAGCACCTCGTCCAGCTTGTGCGAGATGAAGATGACGGTGAGGCCCTCGCGCTTGAGCTCGCGCAGGTTGTCGAACAGTTCGTCGACCTCCTGCGGGACCAGGACCGCGGTGGGCTCGTCGAGGATGATGGTCCGGGCGCCCCGGTAGAGCACCTTGAGGATCTCCACCCGCTGGCGCTCCCCGACGCCCAGGTCCTCCATGAGCCGGTCGGGGTCGACCCCGAGCCCGTACTGGGAGGAGAGCTCCCGGATGTGCGCGCGGGCGCGGTTGCCGATGCCGAAGCGGCGTTCGGCTCCGAGCACCACGTTCTCCAGCACGGTCAGGTTGTCGGCGAGCATGAAGTGCTGGTGCACCATGCCGATGCCGTGTTTGATGGCGTCGGAGGGCGAGTTGAGCCGCACCTCCGCGCCCCTGACGTAGATCTGTCCCTCGTCCGGCCGGTGCATGCCGTACAGGGTCTTCATCAGCGTGGACTTCCCGGCACCGTTCTCGCCGACGATGGCGTGCACGGTGCCCGGGGCCACGGTGATGTCGATGTCGTGGTTGGCCACGACCCCGGGAAAACGCTTGGTGATCCCGCGCAGCTCAACGGCGGGGGGCGCCAGGGCCCCGTTGCCCGGTGGCGTGCTGCTCATCTGTCTCCTCGTGAACGTGCGGCGTGGCGCGGACCGCCGGGCCGGGGGCTCCCGGCGGGCGCCACCGTCGCGGAACGGCAACCGGGGCGGCACCGGGACCGGGGGACTCCCCCTGTCCGGTACCGCCCTTGGATGCGGCCGCCGCGGGCCCCGCCCGCGGCGGCTCCGCGCGGGGCGCGGCCCCCGGACACCCATCCTGCTACGCGAGCGGCGGTATCCGCGGGACACGCCCGGAGGGCGCGGCCTACGGCGCGGTCGGGACCTCGATCTCGCCGTCGATGATCTGCTGCTTGATCGCGTCCAGCTCCTCCTGGATGGGGCTGATCGCCTCCTCGTTGGAGGTCGTGTAGTCCACACCGCCGTCGGCCAGCTCGAAGCGCTGGATGCCGCCCTCGGGGGTGCCCTCCACCGTGCTGTTGATGAGCTCGAACACGGCGACGTCCACCTGCTTGATCGCGGAGGTGAGCACGTACGGCTTCTGGTTGTCCTCGGCGTTCTCGTACTGGTCGCTGTCCACGCCGATGAAGGTGAAGTCGTTCTCCACCGCGGACTCCAGGACGCCGTTGCCGGAGGCGCCGGCGGCGTGGTAGATCACGTCCGCGCCGCGGTCGTACTGGGCCTGGGCCAGCTCGCGCCCCTTGGCCGGGTCGCTGAAGCCGCTGAAGTCCGGCGGCTGGCTGAGGTAGTCGACCTCGACGGTGATGTCCTCGGTGACGTGCTCGGCGCCCGCGACGTAGCCGGCCTCGAACTTGTGGATCAGCGGGGTCTCGACGCCGCCCACGAAGCCGACGTGGTCCTCCTCGGAGGTCAGAGCGGCGGCGGCGCCGGCCAGGAAGGAGGCCTGCTCCTCGGCGAAGACCAGGCTGGTGACGTTGTCGACGTCCTCGATCTCGGAGTCCACGATGGCGAAGTGCACGTCCGGGTACTCGGGCGCGACGGCTCGGACGGCCCCGTCGTAGGCGAACCCGACGGCGATGACCAGGTCGTAGCCCTCGTCGGCCATGGTCGCCAGGCGCTCCTCCTTGGCGGAGTCGGCCTCTCCGTCGGAGGGCTCGAAGTCCTGGGTCTCGACGCCGAGCTCCTCGGCGGCCTGCTCGAGGCCGCGGTAGGCGGAGTCGTTGAACGAGCGGTCGCCGCGGCCGCCGACGTCGTAGGCCAGGCCGACGCGCACGTCGGCCGAGTCCCCCTCGCCGCCGTCGCCGGAACCGTCGGCCTCCTCCGCTGCACTGTCGCACGCGGTGAGGGCCAGCACACCCGCCGCCGCCACCGCGGCGAACTTGACTGCGTTGCTGCGCTTCACTGGTAACTCTCCCCTTCGCCCTCTCAGCGGCCCACATTCCGTACGACCGAACTGAGTTCTGCGGTCGGACAATATCCGGTGGCCGAAAGTACACCTAACCAACAGGCGGAGTTGTTATGAAGGCGAGAGCGTAGTGAAACGGGGTCTTACCCGGAAGTTACCGAACACTCGCCGGAAGCGGTCGGCCGGGTTTGTGTTCCGGGTTTTGACCTCCCGTTCCCCGGACCCCGCGGGCATTACTACGCATTGCTCCACGGTGTTCACCCGTTGTCACACCAGCACGTGGGGGCGGGCCGGTCTAGACCGGTATGCGCCGCCTCAGGCGAGGAGGAAGTCCACCACCGCCTGCCGGAAGGCGCGGGAGGACACGGCGTTGCCGTGGTCGCGCCCGGGAACCTCCACGTGCACGCCGCCGCAGCGCCCGGCGAGCCCGGCGGCGCCCTCGGCGACGGCGTCCCGCTCCCCCGAGACGAGCAGGAGCGGAACGCCGTTCAGCAGCGGGTCGGAGCTGAAGGGGCGGGAGGCCTGACCGCGCGCGCACGCCGCGAGCGCCGCGGTGTCGTTGCCGGGGAGGGCCGCGACCGCGCGGTAGACGCGGTCGAACGGGGAGTCGCCGGAACCGGGTTCGGACAGGTCGGTCCCGGCGAAGGCGTTAACGGGTCCGAAACCGCCCAGGGCCACACGCCTCACCCGTTCCCGCATGGTCAGCGCCAGTTCCCACCCCAGGCGGGAACCCATCGAGTAGCCCACCACGTCGACCCTCTCCACGCCCAACTCGTCGAGCAGGGAAACGAGATCCGCGACAAAGTGTTCGGGCAGGTAGAAAGCCTCCTCCACGGGTTTGTCGCTGGAACCGTGGCCGCGCAGATCCGGACCGATCACCCGTAGCCCTGCGGACTCCAGCGCCCGGGTCCACCCGGTGGCACGCCAATTCATGTCGAAATCGGTGCCGAAACCGTGCAGCAGAAGAACCGGCACCGCATCCGCCGGGGCACGCGGAGGCAAATCCACATAGCGCATTGTCACGTCGCCGGTGAGTTTTGCGGACATGAATCCCACTCCATTAAATTCTGAAGAACTTGCCGGGCCGCCCGAGGCCCTGTCGGATATTCCTATGAACGGCTCCCCCTGGGGGGCGCCGCCGTTCGTGCGGACCTCCCAACGGCACCGGCGGTCCGGCCGGCACGGCGGCGGCGGGTCAGGCCGTCGGGGGCTTCAGGCGCACCCGGCGGGCGGGCCGGGCCTCCTCCGGGGGGACCCGGCCGACGATGCCCGCCCGGGGCGCCTCGTCGGCCGCCTCCACCGCGAAGGTCACCAGGGGGTCGCCCACCGGGACCACCTGGTCCTCCGCCGCGTGCAGTTCGGCGATCCGGCCCGCCTGGGGCGAGGGGATGACGACGGCCGACTTGGTCGTCTCCACCTCCACGAGGGGGGCGTTGCGCGCCACGACGTCGCCGACGGCGACCTGCCACTCCAGGACCGTCGCCTCGACGAGCCCCTCTCCCAGGTCGGGGAGGGTGAAGGTGATGCTCTCTTCTGCCATGGTCTGTCTAGTACTCCAGGGTCCGTTGGACCGCGAGCAGGATGCGGTCGATGGTCGGCAGGTACTGGCCCTCCAGGGGCCCGGCCGGGTAGGGCACGTCGAACCCGGTGACGCGCTGGACGGGCCCGGACAGGTCGCGGAAGCAGTTCTCGGTGACGAGCGCGGCGACCTCCGCCCCGAGCCCTGCGGTCAGCGGCGCCTCGTGCACGACCACGGCGCGCCCGGTGCGCGACACCGAGGCGGCGAGCCCCGCGGTGTCGACGGGCTTGAGCCAGCGCAGGTCCAGGACCTCCAGGTCCACCCCGTCCTCGGCGGCCAGTTCGGCCACCTGGAGGCACTTGTGCACCATGGCGCCCCAGGCGACGAGGGTGGCGTGGCTGCCCTCGCGCACCACACGGCTGGTGCCGATGGGGTCGCTGGGCTCGCGCAACCGGACGGGCCTGCGGTCCCAGTAGCGGGCCTTGGGCTCCATGAAGACGACGGGGTCGTCGGAGCGCACCGACTGGAGGAGCAGGGTGTAGGCCTCGGCCGGGTCGGAGGGCGCGACGACCTTGAGCCCGGGGGTGTGCGCGAAGAGCGCCTCCAGGCTCTCCCCGTGGTGCTCGGGCGCCTGGATGCCGCCGAAGGAGGGCAGCCGGAGCGTGATCGGCATCGGCGCCGATCCCCGCGTCCGGTAGTTCATGCGCGCCACCTGGTTCACGATCTGGTCGATCGCCGGATAGGCGAAGCCGTCGAACTGGAGCTCGGGCACGGGCCTCCAGCCGTTCATCGCCAGTCCCACCGCCATCCCCATGATCGCGGACTCGGCCAGGGGGGTGTCGAAGACACGCTTGTCGCCGAACTCCCGCTGGAGCCCGTCGGTGACGCGGAAGACCCCGCCGAGGGCTCCGACGTCCTCGCCGAAGACCAGGACGTCCGGGTCCTCGGCGAGCAGGGTGCGCAGGGCGCGGTTGACGGCCTGCTGCATGGACAGCTCGACGGGCGGGGCCCCGGCGGCGTCGGGGCCGGCCCCGGCCCGTTCGATCAGCTCGGTCACAGCTCGACCTCTTCCTGCCAGGTGCGGTGCTGACGGGTCAGCTCCTCGGTGGTCTCCCGGAAGACGTGGGTGAAGAGCTCGGAGCCGTGGGGCTCCGGGGCCCCGGCCACGCCGTCGCGGATCTCCTCCGCGCGCCCGGCGGCCTCGGCGTCGGCCTCGGCCAGGTCGGCCTCGTCGGCGTGCCCGGCCGCGAGGACGGCCGCGCGCAGCAGGGCGACGGGGTCGCGGTGCACCCGCCAGTGCTCCGCCTCGGTGTCCTCCCGGTAGCGGCCGGGGTCGTCGGAGGTCGAGTGAGGCTCCACCCGGTAGGTGAGCGCCTCGATGAGCGTCGGCCCCCCGCCGGAGCGGGCGCGGGCGACCGCCTCGGCGGTGGCCTCGTACACGGCCCCCGCGTCGTTGCCGTCGACGACGGCCCCGGGCATGCCGTAGCCCTCGGCCCGCGCGGCGACGGATCCGCCGGCGACCTGGCGCTCGTTGGGCACCGACAGCGCCCACCGGTTGTTCTGGCAGAAGAACACGACCGGCGCCCCGAAGACCCCGGCGAAGTTCATCGCCTCGTGGACGTCGCCCTCGGAGCTGGCGCCGTCGCCGAAGTAGGAGAGGGCCACCCCGTCGCCGCCGCGCAGCCGCTCCCCCACGGCCCAGCCGACGGCGTGGGGGACGGGCCCGCCGACCACGGCGTTGACCGCGCCGAACCGGGAGGCCATGACGTCGTAGAGGCCGCCGTGCCACAGGGCGCGGTGGCTCGCCATGTAGCCGACCATGTCCACGCCGTAGGCCAGCGCGGAGGCCATCTCGCGGTAGGTCGGGAAGACGAAGTCGCGCTCGGGGTCGAGCGCCGTGGCGCTCGCGACCTGGGCGGCCTCCTGTCCCCGCACGGACACGTAGGCGGGGAACACGCCCTGGCGCTGGAGGGCGACGGCCTCGGCGTCGAGGTCGCGCGCCGTCCGCATGGCCTGGTACAGGGCGCGGGTGAGGTCCGGCCGGAGGTGGTCCACGCTGATGTGTTCGGGTGCGGCCGATGCGTGGGCGGGCGGGACCGGGCGCACGGGGCCTCCGTCGAGGGGGGTGTCCCCGTGCTTCCCCCGGAGCGGTCCCCGGGGCGATGGTGAGCGGCGGGCGGGCATGTCGAGCGGCTCCCAACGTGGCCCGCCGCACGTGGTGGCGCGTCCGGACCGGGTGGTGTCTGTCCTCTACGGCGATTCTCCGGACAACTCGACACTTGCGCTAGATATTCAGGAATAGTTGAAACAAAAGAGAACGAATACCACCATCACGTTCTTGAATGTCTAACATAGGACCTGGTTCACCTGCGAAAACGACACGGTGACCTATACAGCGCTTACTGTCACCAACCCTCACGAACACCTGGGCATCACCCGAAAACCCCTCGGTTCCGTCGGAGGTAGGGCCTATCATCACGGAACCATCGCGGTTGACTACCAGGGGTGCGTGTTCGACGCCGAGCGCGTACGTTCGGATCAGCCCGACCACCGAGCCAGGGAACGCCCCCCACGACACGACACATGAGGCCGGAAACGGCCGCCGAGCAAGAAGTTCCGTCACCGCCCGGACACGCCGGCGCGGTTACCCGCCGGTCGGGGAAACCCGCCGCCCGCCGTCCGCGTCAACCATGGGTACAGTCGGACTCCCCGCCGACACGCGCCCCGCACTCCGGATCTCCCGAAACGGTTCCCCCGCCCCCGCCCTCCCGGTACGCCACCTCCCGGTGACCGGCCGGACACCCATCCGGACCCCATCTCGCCGACTGAGACTCCGATGGACGCAAACAACGTTTACCTGGTAGTTCGTTAGCCCCGGTCCACGAAGAGGGAAGGGGCTCCATCCTGAGAACAAGAGCACACGAGGAGACCCACATGGCCATGGGCGACCAGCGCAGGAACGGCCGGCGGCCGGACACGACCGACCAGACGATCCTGAGCGCCCTCGCCAAGGACGCGCGAACAGGCATCACCGAGATCGCCGCCCTGGCCAACGTCTCCCGAGCCACGGCCTACAACCGCATCAAGCGGCTCACCGACGAGGGCGTCATCCGCGGGTACTCCGTGGTGACCGACCACTCCAAGATGGGGCTCGGCGTCACCGCGCTCGTCCTCATCTCGGGCAGCCAGCCGGACTGGCGGGCCAACCGGGAGATCCTGTCCTCGTACCCCGAGATCGAGTACTGCTGGTACGTGGTCGGCTCGGCGGACATCGTCCTCCTCGTCCGCGTGGCCAACACCAACCAGCTGCGCGACCTCATCCTGACCCGTCTGCAGTCGCTTCCCGGTGTGACGTCCACCCAGACGCTCACCGTCATCGACGAGGTCGTGCACCGGCCGGTCGTGGAACCCTCGGACGGCGAGTGAGGCCCCTCATCCCCTGACCGCCCCGGCGACCGAGGCCATCAGCTCGGCGAGCATGTCCGAGCCACGCGCGCGGATGGCCGCGACGTCGTCCCCCACCTCCAGCACCACCTCGGCGTACGCCTTCAGCTTGGGCTCGGTCCCCGAGGGACGCAACGTCACGCGCCCCCACGCCCCGCCCTCCAGCCGGAAGCGCAGTGCGTCCGTCGGCGGCAGTCCCGCGTGTCCGCCGGCGAAGTCGTCGACCCCCGCGACCTCGAGGGGGCCGAACGCGGTGGGCGGTTCGGCGCGCAGCCGCCGCATCGCCGCGGAGATGACCGACAGGTCGTCCACCCGCACCGAGAGCTGGTCGCTCAGGTGCAGTCCGTACCGGCGGGCCTGGTCGTCGAGCAGGTCGACCAGGGACCTGCCGCCCCTCTTCGCGTCGTCCGCGAGCGCCGCCGCCACCAGGGCCGCTCCCACCCCGTCCTTGTCGGCGACCGGGCGGCCCCCGTCCCCTCCCACGCAGTAGCCGAGGGCCTCCTCGAAGGCGAAGACCCGCCGCTGCCCGGGACCCCCCGCGCGGGCCAGCCACTTGAAGCCCGTCAGCGTCTCCTCGTAGTGCACGCCGCGGTCGGCGGCGATCTTGCCCAGCAGGCTGGACGAGACGATCGAGGTGGCCACCACGCGGTCCGGCCCGGAGGTGTGGTCCAGCACGTACTCGGCGAGCAGCCCCCCGACCTCGTTGCCGGTGAGCAGGCCGTGCCCGGGGACGGCGAGCGCGAGCCGGTCGGCGTCCGGGTCGTTGGCGATGACCAGGTCGGCGCCGTCGGCGGCGCCGGCCGCCGTCGCCAGGTCCATCGCACCGGGTTCCTCGGGGTTGGGGAACTCCACGGTCGGGAAGTCGGGGTCCGGGTCGAACTGCTCCCGGACCACGGACGGGCGGGCGAACCCGGCCCGCTCCATCGCGGCGAGGAGCACCCTGCCGCCCACCCCGTGCATGGCGGTGTAGGTGGTGGCCAGCGCGCGCTCGCGCCGGGGGACGAGCGCGGTGACCGCCGCCAGGTAGCGGTCCACGGCCTCCTCCCCCAGCACCGTCCACCCCTCCCCCAGGGGGAGGACGCCGACCGGTCCCGCGGCGTCGATGGCGGCGGAGATCTCGGTGTCCACCGGGGAGACGATCTGGGCCCCCGCGTCGTCCCCCGTCCCGCCGGCGTACACCTTGTAGCCGTTGTCCTGCGGCGGGTTGTGGCTCGCGGTCACCATGATCCCGGCGTCCGCCCCCAGGTCCCGGACGGCGAACGCCAGCACGGGGGTGGGCAGCGGCCCGGGCATCAGGGACACCCGGTGCCCGGCCCCGGTGAGCACGGCGGCGCTGTCGCGGGCGAAGTCCGCCGACCGGTGCCGGGCGTCGTAGCCGACGACCACGTGGGCCCCGGCGCCGCCCCTGCCCCGCAGCCAGGCGGCGATGCCGGCCGCGGCCCGCATCACCACCACGCGGTTCATCCTGTTGGGGCCCGCTCCCAGGGCTCCGCGCAGGCCGGCGGTCCCGAACTCCAGGCGTGCGCCGAAGCGGTCGGCGAGACCGGCCAGGGCGGCGGCCTCGCCCCTGCCGGCGCGCTCCAGCAGCCCCCGCAGCTCCTCGCGGGTGGCGGGGTCGGGGTCCTGGGCGAGCCACTCCCGGGCGAGGGCGGCGGTGTCGGCGGTCATCGGTCCCGTTCCCTCAGAGCCCGGCGACGATGTCGGCGAGCAGGCGGCCGACGGTTCCCGCGGACTCCCGGCCCGTGGCGAGCACGTCCTCGTGGTCGAGGTTGGCGCCCTCCAGCCCGGCGGCGATGTTGGTGACGAGCGACAGGCCGAGGACCTGGGCGCCCGCCTCGCGGGCGGCGATCGCCTCCAGGACGGTGGACATGCCGACCAGGTCGGCTCCCATGGCGCGGAGCATGCGGATCTCGGCGGGGGTCTCGAAGTGCGGGCCGGGCATGGCCGCGTAGACGCCCTCGGGCAGGTCCGGGTCCACCCTGCGGGCCAGCTCGCGCAGGGCCGGGGTGTAGGTCTCGGTGAGGTCCACGAAGGTGGCGCCGGTGAGCGGCGACCTCGCGGTCATGTTGAGGTGGTCGGCGATCAGCACCGGGGAGCCCACCGCGTAGGCGGGGTTGATGCCGCCCGCGGCGTTGGTCAGGACGACGGTCCGGGCCCCGGCGGCCACGGCCGTGCGCACGCCGTGCACGACCGCGTCCGTGCCGTGGCCCTCGTACAGGTGGGTGCGGCCCAGGAAGGCGAGCACGCTGCGGCCGCCGTCGCGGATGCTGCGGATCGTGCCGCTGTGCCCCTCCACCGCGGGGGGCCGGAAGCCCGGCAGGTCGGAGGCGGCCAGCTCGTGCCCCGAGTCGCCGAGCAGGTCGGCGGCGGGCGCCCACCCCGATCCCATGACCAGGGCGACGTCGTACTCGTCGACGCCGGTGCGCGAGCGCAGCTCCGCGGCGGCGTCCTCTGCGGCGGCCTGGGGTGTGCGAGTCACTGGGTGCTCTCCGTTCGTTCGTGCCGCGCCGGCGGCGCGGGGTGTCGCCCCGGTGCGCGGGGGGCGGGACATGACCGGTCGGGGGCGGCCCGGCCCGTCCGCCGGCGCCACCGCTCCTCCGCGCGCGGACCGGCGCCCGCTCCGGGGCGCCGGTCCCCCTTCTCTACACCCCGACGGGGTGCCACACCGTCTTGGTCTCCAGGAAGGGGGTCATGCGCGAGGTGCCCGGGTCGGGGTCGAGCCAGGCGTCCTCTCCCCCGCCGGGCGCGGGCCGGGGCCGCAGCACCCGGGTGAGGGTGGTCGCCGCAGCCCGCTCGAACTCGACCGCCAGCTCCCCGGAGCCGGCGAGGTCCAGGGCGTTGACGTCGGCGTGGGAGGCCAGGTGCGGTCCGATCTCGCCCACCCTGCCGGTCAGCAGGTTGACCACCCCGCCGGGGAGGTCGGAGGTGGCGAGCACCTCGGCCAGGTCGACGGCGGCCAGGGGCGCGGTCTCGGACGCGACCACCACCGCCGTGTTGCCGGTGGCGACGACCGGCGCGATCACGGAGGTCAGGCCGAGCAGCGGCGCGTCCTGGGGCGCGAACACGGCCACCACGCCGGTCGGCTCGGGGGCCGAGTGGTTGTAGAAGGGGCCCGCCACGGGGTTGGCGCCGCCGAGCACCTGGGCGAACTTGTCGGTCCAGCCCGCGTAGTACACCCACCGGTCGACGGCGGCGGAGACCACCCGGTCGGCGTCCGCGCGGGACAGCCCCTGCGCGGCCGCCGCCTGGGCGGCGAACTGCTCCCGCCGGCCCTCCAGGACCTCCGCGACCCGGTACAGGACCTGGCCCCGGTTGTAGGCGGTGCGCGACGACCAGCCCCCGAAGGCCTTGCGGGCCGCGGTGACGGCGTCGCGCGCGTCCTTGCGCGACGCGAGGGAGGCGTTGGCCAGGTGTTCGCCGCTCGAGGAGGTCACGGGGTAGCTCCTGCCCGACTCCGAGCGGGGGAAGGCCCCGCCCACGTAGAGCTTGTAGGTCTTGCGGACCGCGAGGCGCGCGGGCACGCCGGACGCGGGGGCCGCGCTCCCTCCCCGGCCCTCGGCGGCCTCGGCCGCGCCCCTGCCGGCCTTCCCGGTACTCCGCCGCTCAGCCAAGGTAGGCCTCCAATCCGTGCCGTCCGCCCTCGCGGCCGTATCCCGACTCCTTGTAGCCGCCGAAGGGGCTGGTGGGGTCGAACTTGTTGAACGTGTTGGACCAGACCACGCCCGCGCGCAGGCGCTCGGCGGTCCACAGCATGCGGGAGCCCTTCTCGGTCCACACGCCCGCGGAGAGGCCGTAGGGGGTGTTGTTGGCCTTCTCCACCGCCTCCTCGGGGGTGCGGAAGGTCAGGACGGACAGGACGGGCCCGAAGATCTCCTCGCGGGCGACCCGGTGGGCCTGGCTGACGCCGGTCAGGACCGTGGGGGCGAACCAGTAGCCGTTCTCCGGCAGGTCGCAGGCGGGCGACCAGCGCTCGGCGCCCTCGGCCTCCCCGGTGTCGGTGATCTCGCGGATCCGCTCCAGCTGGGCGGCGGAGTTGATCGCCCCGATGTCGGTGTTCTTGTCCAGGGGGTCGCCCAGGCGCAGCTTGGAGATCCGCGCCTTGAGCAGCGGGAGGAACTCCTCGGCGACCGACTCCTGGACCAGCAGCCGGGATCCCGCGCAGCACACGTGGCCCTGGTTGAAGAAGATGCCCGAGACGACGCCCTCGACGGCCTGGTCGATCGCCGCGTCGTCGTAGACGATGTTGGCGCCCTTGCCGCCCAGTTCGAGGGTGAGGCGCTTGCCGGTGCCCGCGACGGAGCGGGCGATCCGGCGCCCCACCCCGGTGGAGCCGGTGAAGGCCACCTTGTCGGCGCCGGGGTGCTCGACCAGGGCCTGCCCGGTCTCGCCCGCACCGGTCAGGATGTTGACCACGCCCGGGGGCAGCTCGGCCTCCTGGCAGATCTGGGCGAAGACCATCGCGGTGAGCGGGGTGGTCTCGGCCGGCTTGAGGACCACGGTGTTGCCGGTGGCCAGGGCGGGTGCCACCTTCCACGCGAGCATGAGCAGCGGGAAGTTCCACGGGATGACCTGCGCGGCGACGCCGAGCGGCTTCGGGTCCGGGCCGAGGCCCGCGTGCGCGAGCTTGTCGGCCCACCCTGCGTAGTAGAAGAAGTGCGCGGCGACCAGCGGCACGTCGACGTCGCGGGTCTCCTTGATGGGCTTGCCGTTGTCCAGCGACTCCAGCACGGCCAGTTCGCGCGAGCGCTCCTGGACGATGCGGGCGATGCGGAACAGGTACTTGCCGCGTTCGGCACCGCTCATCCGGCCCCACACGGTCTCCTGGGCGCGGCGGGCGGCGGCGACGGCGCGGTCGACGTCGGCGGGCCCGGCGACGGCGACCCGCGCGAGCGGGGTCTCGTCGGCGGGGTTGAGGGTGGTGAGGTACTCCCCGCCCTCGGCGGGGGAGAACCCTCCGTCGACGAACAGGTCGTAGGTCTCGCGCAGGGCGACGACGGAGCGGGACTCCGGTGCGGGCGCGTACTCGAAGATCACGGCTCTAGTCCAGCGTGTAGTAGTCGGGGCCCGGGTAGGTGCCGGTGGTCAGCCTGGTGCGCTGCATGAGCAGGTCGTTGAGGAGGCTGGAGGCGCCGATCCGGAACAGGTCGGGGGTCAGCCAGTCGGGGCCGGCGACCTCGTTGACCATGACCAGGTTGCGGACGGCGTCCTTGGTGGTGCGGATGCCCCCGGCGGGTTTGACGCCCACGCGCCGCCCGGTGTCGGCGTGGTGGTCGCGGACGGCCTCCAGCATCACCAGGGTGACCGGCGGCGTCGCGGCCGGGGACACCTTGCCGGTGGAGGTCTTGACGAAGTCGGCCCCGGCCCGGATCGCCAGGTGCGAGGCGCGCCGGACGTTGTCGTAGGTGACGAGCTCGCCGGTCTCCAGGATGACCTTGAGGTGCGCGGCGCCGCAGGCCTCCTTGACGGCGGCGATCTCCTCGAAGACCTTGAGGTAGTCGCCGGACAGGAACGCCCCCCGGTCGATGACCATGTCGATCTCGCTCGCGCCGTCGGCGACGGCGCGGCGGGTGTCGGCGAGCTTGACCTCCATCGGGGCCCGGCCGGACGGGAAGGCGGTGGCCACCGAGGCCACCCCGATCCCGGTGCCGCCCAGCGCCGCGACGGCGGTGGCGACCATGTCCGGATAGACGCACACGGCGCCGACGCGCGGCACGGTGCGGTCCGAGGGGTCGGGGTTGGCGGCCTTGGCGCACAGGGCCCGGACCTTGCCGACGGTGTCGGCCCCCTCCAGGGTGGTCAGGTCGACCATGCTGATGGCCAGGTCGACGGCCCTGGCCTTGGCGGTGGTCTTGATCGACCGGGTCGCCAGGTCCTGGGCCCGGGACCGCGCGCCGACCTCGTCCACGCCCGGAAGTCCGTGCAGGAACGCCCTGAGGGCGCGGTTGGTCGTCGCCTCGGGCGCGA
Organism: Nocardiopsis sp. NPDC055824; assembly: GCF_053616335.1. NCBI lineage: Bacteria > Bacillati > Actinomycetota > Actinomycetes > Streptosporangiales > Nocardiopsidaceae > Nocardiopsis > Nocardiopsis sp. NPDC055824. The sequence goes on along the minus strand of NZ_JBSHDN010000011.1, from coordinate 4,656 downwards.
ATGCGGTGTGGGGCACGGGCACCTACTGCTCGATCGGGTTGCTGGCCGGTCCGCCCGCCGAGGTCGGCGGAAGCGGTTCGGGGAAGCGTGCGCGAAGGCCCGTTCCCCGGGCGTCCGGCCGGGGTCGCCCCCGGGGCCGGGCACTCAGGCAGTCACCATAACCCCGGGCGGAGCGGCCGTCAGTATCCGCCCTGAGGGCATTGCCGAAGGTTGGAGAAGCCTCCAACCAGGACCGGTGAGCCGAGTGGTGGTTTCCTCCAACCCGGGTGGGAAAATCCCTGAAAACGGACACTCGGGCCGGGACCTCACCGGCATCGGGGGCCCACGCGGTCTAGACCGGGGTACTCCTCCACGCCGCCCGGACGGGGTGCGAGACTGGCGCGGACCGGACCCCCGCCGGGCTCCGGAAGGGGCCCGGCCGAGTCGACAGGAGCGAGCGGTGGCACCAGCGAACACGACGGGGCGGACCGGTCCGCGCACGGGCGCGGACGCCGCCGGCCGCACGGGGGACGGGGACGGCGCCGCAGGCCGGCCGGGCACGGCCGGCGCCCGGCGGTCCGGCCCCCCGGGGCTGCGCCTGGTGCGCCTGGACCGGGGAACCTCCGAGTCCGCCCTGCTCAGGGCGGCCGTGCTGGAGCACCGTCCGCTGCCCGGACGGCGCGGGTACGTGAGGGCGCCCGCGGCCACGCTCCCCCTCGCCGACGCCGACCCGGCACGCACCCCCTTCGCGGTCGTGGCGGGGCCCGGACCGGTGCGGGACGCGGCCGGGGCGCGTGCCTCGTGCGCGGGTTTCGGCGTCCTGGACCGGGCGGTGCACGCGCGCGACCTGGTGCCGGATCCCGCGCACGCGGTTCTGCTGCGCGCCTTCCACGTCGCCCCGGACTGGGAGGGGAAGGGGGTGGGACGGGCCTCGTGCTCGGCCCCGCTGCTGGACCGGCTCGCGGCGGAGGTCGCGCCGGACGCCTCCGAGCTGGTGCTGTGCGTCGACGAGGCCAACCGGCGGGCGGCGCGGGTGTACGGGGCCGCCGGGTTCTCCTTCACGGGCCGGCGCCTCTTCACCGAGCCGGACGGCATACAGCTGGTGATGGTCCGGCCGCTCGCCGCCGGGGGCGGGTCCTGACACGCGGCCGCCGGGGTCGGCGTACGCTTGCCCCATGGCGGAGTTCCGGATCAGCAGCGACGACGACCGCGTCGACCTGCGCAGGATGGCGGCTGCCCTCGTCGAGTCCCAGAGGTGGGCGCGCGACGACGTGAGCATCTGGGACAACCGGCGCGGCGAGGTGATCGTGACGGTCGACGACGCGCTGCTGCGCAAGCCCGAGGCCGACCCGATGCACCGCCCCCGGCACACGCCCCGGGACGTCCACGACGCCTGCGAGACCCTGCGCAGGGAGGACCCGTCGCTGCGCCGCGTGGACTTCCGGTTCCTGCGCGAGGAGACGGCGCGCTTCTTCTCCGCCGGGTGGACCGTCTCCGACGTGCTGCACGCCCTGGGCCACCGCCCCGACGGGGCGCCCTGGCCCCTCGGTCCGGAGCGGCAGGGCACCGACTGGCTCCGCGAGCGCATGAGGGCGTGGCGCACCCCCGACGGGGACATCCGCCCCTCGCAGTCGCAGGAGGGCGCCCAGCTCCGGGTGATCAGCCGCGCGGGGCTGCCGGTGGACATCGGCCTGCCCGAGGACGCCGAGGTGTCCCAGCGGCCCGTGGCGAGCCGGTCGGCGGCGCGCTCCGCGGCCGACGACGCCCGGCGGCTCATCCGGCAGAACTCCCGCACCAGCAGCGACTCCCTCGCCCACCGGGACCGCACCTCCGCGAACATCACCCGCCGGGACGGCCTCCGCTAGTCCGTCTTCGCTCGTCGACGAGGGAGACGGCCCCGTTCGCCGCCTCGCCGAGGAGGAGTTCGGCCGGCCCCCTGCCGACGAGCAGCCTCCAGAGGGTGGCGAACAGGAGGGCCCCGAGGACGAACCACTCCAGCAGCCACGGGGAGGCCCACGCGGATCCGGCGGCCCCGATGACCACCGCCAGGACGAGGATGTGCCCGCTGTAGACGGTGAGCGGCATCCGGCCGACCGAGGTCAGCGGGTACATGGCGATCCGGAACCGGTCGCACAGGAACAGGCAGGCCACGAGCACGAGGAGGCCCTGGCCGACCGCCTCGGCGATCTCGAAGGTGGTGCCGGTGTGCGGCGTGTTGACCGCCAGCCACCACCAGGTGTCGGTCGGGACCTGCCCCGAGATCGACTCGGCGTGGTCGGTGACCGCGTACCGCACCTGCTCCGCCACCGCCGGATCGGCGGCGGCCTCCGGTGTCAGGCCGGTGAGCTCCGGGCCGCTGGCCGCGACGAGCCGGTCCAGCCCGCCCAGGGGGCCGAGTGCCAGCCACGACCCCCCGTAGGCGAACACGGACAGCGCCGCGCCCGTGACCGCCAGGCGCACCCTGACGGCGGTGGCGGTGAGGTCGAGCCGTCCGACGGCCATGCCCGCGACCACGAAGACCATGAAGGTGACCGCCGGGTAGTAGCCGGTCAGGAAGAACTCCGTGAGCGTCGGCACCGAGCCGCTCCGCAGCTGCGGGGGGAAGAAGGCCTCGCGCAGCGCGAACGACAGGAACGGTCCGACGGCGGCCAGGGCGCCCGCCACCGCCCACAGCGCGCCCGGGCGCAGCTTCACCAGCGGCAGCGCCAGCAGGAAGAACCCGGCGTAGTAGGTGAGGATGATCGCGATCGGCACCGCCATGACGTCCAGGACCGCGCCGAGGAGCCCGATGAGGACGGCCCGGGTGAGGATGCGCGCGATGGCCCGGCGCAGCGGTTCCCCGGCGGCGGGGACGGTGCGTCCGGTCATGAACGCCAGGGAGACCCCGGCGAGGAGGGCGAAGAGCGCCGAGGAGTTGCCCCGCACGATGCCGTGCAGGTCCCACGCGTAGTTCTCGGGCGACAGGAAACCCATCGAGGCCACCCCGAGGTGGACGACGAACATCCCGAAGACGGCGAGGGCGCGGGCCGCGTCGATGCCGTCGATCCGCGCCTTCGGCGAGGGCGGTCCGGCGGGGGCCGTGGAGGTGTCGTCAGACTGGTTCTGTGCCACGCCCGTCAGGCTATGCCCGTTCTGTCCCCCGCAACAATGCGCGGCGCCGCCACCGCGTGGCCACAGACGGCCACGCGCGGAACGCCGTTCCGCCGGACCGGGGAGCGGTCACGGCGACGACCGCGGAGGGGACGCGGCGAGGAGGATGTCGAGCAGGCCGGGGAAGCGCCCGTCGATGTCAGCGCAGCGCAGGGCGAGGTAGAGCCTGCGACCGTCGGGCCGCTGGCGGATGACCCCGCTCTCCCGGAGCACACGCAGGTGGTGGGTCATGCTCGACTTCGGGATCTCGGGGACGACCTCGCCGCAGAACCGCTCCTCGCCGTCGGCGAGTGTGCGGGCGACCTCCATCCGGACGGGGTGGCCCAGGGCGGCGAGCACGTCGACGAGCTCGATGTCGGCGGTGTCGGGGTGGTGGAGTCCTGCCATGCGACCACTGTACGGGAATAGCGTACGAACAGCGGCCCGAGGGCCTTGACAGCCGACGCACATCCGTACGAGGATTCCGTACAGTTCGTTTGTACGGTTTTTTCGTACAAAAGGACGGCCGCAGCCCCCGGACAGAGGACCCCCACATGACCACGGTCGACCCCCTGAGCGACACCGCGCTCGCACACTCGCTCGACGGCGGCTTCTCCAGCCGCCACGCCGACGTCGACGGCGTCCGGCTGCACTACGTCTCCGGCGGGGACGGGGACGGGGATCCCCTGATCCTGCTGGGCGGGTGGCCGCAGACCTGGTGGCAGTGGAACAAGGTGATGCCCGCGCTGGCGCGCCGCCGCCGGGTGATCGCCGTGGACCTGCGCGGCATGGGATCCTCCTCCAAGCCCGAGGGGGGCTACGACAAGAGGACCATGGCGCGCGACGTCCACGCCCTCGCCGAACACCTCGGGCTGACCCGCGTCAGCATCGCGGGACACGACATCGGCGCGATGGTCGCCTACGCCCACGCCGCCCTCTTCCCGGAGTCGACCGGCCGGATCTGCCTCCTGGACGTCCCCCACCCGGACGGGGACTGGTCCTCCTTCACCCTCCTGCCCGGACCGCACCAGTACGTCGACCCCGACCGGACGGGCGTGTCCGGCTCCTACCTGTGGTGGTTCGCCCTCAACCAGGTGCAGGGCCTGCCGGAGGCGTTGCTGGAGGGCCGCTACCGCCTGCTCTCCGACTGGCTCTTCGACCGCTCGGCCAAGGACCCCGCCTCGATCGACGAACGCTCCCGGCAGGTCTACGGCCGCGCCTACTCCACGGCGGACGCCATCCGCTCCGGCAACGCGTGGTACCGCGCCTTCAACACCGACATCGAGCACGAGAGGGACTACGGGAAGGTGGAGGCGCCGCTCCTCGCCCTGGGCGGCGACGAGAGCAACTACGCCTACCTGAGGGACCTGATGCCCTCCAAGGGCGCCGACGTCCGGGTGGTCGAGATCGCCGACTGCGGGCACTACCTGCCCGAGGAGCAGCCGGAGGCCGTGGTCGACGCGCTGGAGTCCTTCCTGCGCTGACCCCGCCCCGGCGCGAGGGGCCGGGCTCCGCCACGGCGGTCTCTGCTACACATCTGACGCTGCC
>NZ_JBSHDN010000010.1:32980-74495 GCF_053616335.1 Nocardiopsis sp. NPDC055824 | reverse complement strand
CCCCGCGCCCCGTGCGCTAGGCCGGGTCGCCGTAGACGATGCCCCGGCCGTTGGTGCCGATGTAGACCCGGCCGTAGACGTTCGGGTCACCGGTCACCACGGCCCCCGTCCAGCCCCACTGGTGCCGGTCGTCGTTGATCCGGACCCAGGTCGCGCCCGCGTCGTCGGAGCGGAAGATCCCCCGCACGCCGTCGATCCGCGAGCTGGTGTAGACCGCCGGGTAGTCGGACCCCGGCGCGGGGGCGCCGAAGCCGACCGCGTCGCCCTCGTCCACCGCCTCGACGCGCTCGAAGGACGTGCCCGCGTCGGTGGTGCGCCACATCCCGTAGTCGTCGCCGGCCCCTCCGGCGACCCACACGTCCCCGGTGTGGCCGGGCACCGCTCCGAAGCGGATGTTGCCCTCGGCGGGCAGGCCGTCGAAACGCGCCGTGAAGGCGGCCCCTCCGTCCGTGCTGGTGTAGAAGGTTCCCCCGGCCACCGCGTAGAACACGTCCGGGTCCACCCTGTCCGCCTCGACCCGGGCCCCGGCCGGGACCCCGGTGGAGGCCGTCCACGACGAACCGCTCGTGGTGGACACGTGCACCCCCGTCCCGTCCGGGCTCCAGACGATCGACGAGCCGTCGGCCCCGACCGCGACCGTGCCGCCGCCGGTCACCCCGGCGGGCTCCTGTCCCGCCCACCAGCTGTCGCCGCCGTCGGTGGACAGGCCGATGGCGGCGTCGTCCGCTCCGCCGCCGACCCTCGCGATGGTCGCGGGGGCGAGTTCGGCGAAGTCGAGAGCGGTCCCTGCGCCCCAGTGGGGCTCGTGGAACATCCGGTCCGGGACGGTGTCCAGGTCCTCGTGGGTGAAGCCGCCGAGATCGAGCATCGCCGAGTGGAGGGGCGCCCCCTCGGGCGGGCTGATCAGGTCGTTGACGGCGGTCTCCTCGATGCCGTGGGCCTTCACCTCGATGTCGAAGACGGTGTCGTCGTCCCAGTTGGTGAGGTTGTCGCTGCCGTAGACGGTGGCGCCGGTGCCGTACATGAACCGGTCGGAGTCGAACGGGTCGATGGCCATGGCCTGGGTCATCCAGCCGAGCTTGGGCTGGGTCTCCGGGGGCGTCCCGGCGCCTCCCCAGTCGAGCCAGGGCGCGGTGGAGATGTCCATGTCGTAGCGGGTCTCGCGCTCGGGGTAGGAGCTGTACTCCCATGCCTGGGTCCAGGTCTGGCCCCGGTCGGTGCTGCGGTAGATCTGGATGTCCGGCCACCAGGAGATCTGGGTGGCGACCATCAGCGTGTCCGGGTCCTGCCGGTCGACGGTGAGTCCGCCGTAGCCGAAGTAGTTGTCCGCGGAGTCGGAGGGCACGGGGCTGATGCGCGTCCACCCGCCGCCGGCGGTGTCGAACCGCCACACGTCGCCGGAGTCGCCGTCGTAGGGGCCGGGCGTGCTGGTGGTGGCGAGGTAGAGCTGCCCGCCCTCGTGGTCCACGACCGCGTGCGCGGGCAGGAACCCGGTGGGCGCCCCGGGGACGGGTTCCCAGCTCTGTCCGCCGTCCCGGCTCCGGTAGAGGGGGTCGTCGAGGTCCCCGACGCCCGCGTAGACGTCCTGGGTGGGCTCGCCGGGCGTGCCGCTGGACGGGTCGAAGACGACCCAGGTGACCCCGGTGACGTCGCTCGCCATCCCGGTGCCGTCGGAGGGGTCCTGAACGTAGTCGCCGGGGTTGGGGAACTCCTCCACCTCGGCCCAGGTCACACCGAAGTCGGTGCTGCGCCACAGCCCGTGGCCGCCCCGGGCCCCGAAGTACACGATGCTGTTGTCGTTGGGGTCCACGGCGAGGCGTTCGCCCAGGCCGCGACCGGGCATGTTGCCGCCGAGCTTGAACGGCAGCTCGGTGGCCTCCCAGGTCTCGCCCCGGTCGTCGGAGCGCAGGATGGCCCCGTTGTTCGGGTCCCAGTCGTTGGTGTAGGTGCCCGCGGCCGCGTAGACGCGGTCGGGGTCGACGGGGTCGGTGGCGATGCTCACCACGCCCGTCCAGCCCCAGTCGTCCCAGCCCACCCAGTCGAGCAGGGGGTCCCAGCGCTCGGTGGCGGTGTCCCAGCGGTAGGCGCCGCCGATGTCGGTGCGGGCGTAGGCCAGGCCGGGTTCGGTCTCGCTGAAGACGATGCCGGGGACGAACCCCCCGCCGGCGATCTGCGCGTTGTCCCACGTGTACGCGTCCTGTGCGGGGGACGGCCCGGAGGGGGCGGCGTCGGCGGTGGTCACGGCGGCCGCGGCGGCCGTCGCGGCGAACACCGTCGCGGCGGCGGCGGCCAGGAACCGCCGCGAGCGGGTGGAGAGTTCGGGGGGTTCGGACGGTTCGGGGGGTCCGGACGGGTGCGGAGGCATGTGCGGGCTCCTCGGTGGGGGGAAACGTCCGCCGCCGGGAAATCCGGGGCCCGGGGGCAGGCGCGAATTCACCATGAGTCTGATGAGGCGACCAAGTAGCGGCAAGGGGTGTTGTGGCATTAATTTCGAAGCGCTTCGACTACGGCGCGGAACCGCCTCCCCGCGCCCGGCCCCGCCGGTCCTGGGGACACGTGGACGGAGTGCCCGCGGGCCCCGCGCCGGGACGGCGGGCGCCTCCGGCGCCGGCCCCTCCCCCTCAGGGGCGCGGCCCGGAGCGGCCCGGGGAGGCGCCCGCGGGGCCGTGGCCGACCCCCGTCCGGAAGACGACCCCGACGGCCCGTTCCGGTCCGACCCGGACCGTGCGCCGGGTCCCGTCGGGGAGGCCGACCACGACGGTGCGCGGCTCCACCGAGCGCAGCTCGGCGCGGGCCGCGCCGCCCTCCCAGTCGAGGCTGTCGACGATGATCCCGCCGCGCGCCCGCAGGCCCTCGACCCGTCCGCCCGGCCAGTCCGGGGCCAGTGCGGGAAGGAGGTCCAGGCGGCCCTCGCAGGAGCGGACGAGCATCGCGGCGACGACCGCCGGGAACCCGCCGCCGATGTCCACGTTGAACAGCGCTCCCCTGTTGTGGGTGGGGACCAGGGTGGGCCGCCAGTAGCGGGTGGCGAGCAGGCCGAGGGTTTCGTGCGCCTCCCCGGCCAGCCCCAGGTTGGCCGCCGCCAGCCCCAGCTGGACGAGGCCGAACGCCATCTCGTCGGCCTCCTGGCCGCGCCACCATCCGAGGCGGGCGCGGACCGCGCGGACCGCCGCCGCCCGCAGGCGGGGCGAGGCGAGAGCCGGGTCGGTCTCGTACCAGAGCGGATAGAGGTGGGAGGCGTGGCGGTGGGCGTGGTTCTCGGTCTGCTCGACCGCCCCGGGGACCGCGGGTCCGGCCCACTCGGCGAGTTCACCGCCGCGGGCGACCCGGTAGCCGGGCAGGCGGGCCCCGAGCTCCAGCCAGCGGCGGGCGCCGCGGTTCCTGCGGCCTCCGGGCGCGGACCCGTCGAGGACGCGGTGGGCGCGTACGAGGTTGCGGACCAGGTCGCGGGCGGCGGCGACGTCCATGGTGGCGTTGACGGCGGCCTGGCCGTCACCGTCGCCGGGGGTGTTCTCCGGGGAGTAGGAGGGGACGAGGCCGTCGGCGGTGACGAAGTCCTCGTAGAACTCCCCGGCCGCGGTGAGGAAGGGCAGGGCCCGGTCCCGCAGGAAGGCGCGGTCGCGGGTGTGGGAGTAGTGGTCCCAGTAGAGGCGGGACATCCACGCGGCTCCCGCCGTCCAGCAGGTGAGGCACCACTCGGGGCCGAAGTGGTTGTGCCGCCCGGAGGTGGAGGCGTGCGCGGGGAGCACCGCCCCCCGGCAGCCGTGGAGGCGGCGGGCGTTCTCGGCGAGGTCGTCGGCCATGCCGTCGAGGAGGTCGAACACGCCGGTCATCAGCTCGGGCGTGCCGGTGGCGTGGAGGGCGGCGACGGCGGAGGGGAGGTTGCCGTCGAAGGTGTACCCCGAACGCCACGGCGGGTCGTAGGTGCCGCTCCACACCCCCTGGAGGGTGGGCGGGAGGTCGCCGCAGCTGGAGATGACGGCGTACCGTCCGGCGTCGACCAGGCGGGCGATCAGGTCGGGGGTGGGGCCCGCCTCCAGGAGGTCCTCGCCGAGGGGCGCTCCGCCGGCCCCGCCGACGGCGGCGCCGTCGCGGTTCCCGGCGCGCCCGGGGGCGGGGCGTCCTCCGGAGCCGCCGAGGCGGAGCCGGAACCGGTCCATCAGCTCACCGTGCACGTCCCGGTTGCGGGCGAGGATCCCCTCGAAGTCCACGGCGGGGGGAGCGCCGGGAGCACCGGAGGCCGGAGTGCCGCGGGGGACGCCGGGCCCGGCGGTCCCCGGGACGGCCGGCACGGGCGGGACGCCGACGGCCCCGTGGTCGGACGGGGGCCCCGGGCGGGACGGGGGCCCCGGTGCCGGTGGCGGCCCGGGGGCGGGCACGTGCACGCGGGCGAGCAGCCTGACGCGGGTGGCGCCCCGGAGTTCCAGGCCGTCCTCCACGACGCGGACGCTCCCGCCCTCGGCGACGACGTCGCAGGTCACCGTGTACCCCGGCAGGGTTCCGGGCGGGCGTTCGGGGAAGCCGACGCGCAGCGCCATCAGCCCGGGGGCCGTCTCGGACTCCACCGCCAGACGGACCGGCGGGCTCTCCTCCAGGAGGGTGAGACGCAACAGCCCGTCCAGTCCGCCCCCGCCGGTCCCGCCCTCGGAAACGGCCGCGGCGGGCACGTACCCGGGGTCCGCCGCACCGCCCCCGGCGCGGTCGCCCGCCCCCGGGCCGTCACCGGGTCCCGCGCCCGTGAGCGCCCCGGCGGAGGTGATCTCCACGGCCACCGCGTGGTCGGGGCGGGAGGCGAGGACCCGGTGCACGACACCGCCCGGCAGGTCCTCGGTGACCAGGCCCGTGTCCAGGTCGCACCGGCGCTCCACCGGGCCCGACCGCGGCCTGAGCGGGACGAACGACAGCACGGCCGCCCCCACCAGCGGGTCGATCCACCGGGTCTGCGCGTACCCGGGGTCCTCCTCGGCCGCCGTCCGGACGATGAGCGCGGCGGCCTCCCGTGAGCGCCCGCGGAGCAGGAGCCGCCGGACCTCGGGCAGGACCCGGGAGGTCCGCGGGGCGGGCAGGGACTCCGTGACGGGCAGGAACAGCCGTTCGTGGCTGAGGGTGACGCGGGTGCGGCCGGCCGTGGAGTGCACGAGCGCGCCCAGGCGCCCGCTGCCGGTGACCAGCGCGTCCTCCCAGTCCGCGACCGGGTGGCGGGTGCGGACCTGACGTGTCGCGAACATGCGGGCTCCTCGCGTGGGGGTGTCGCCGGGGGACGCGGTATCGCCATACTTTGTTGGCCCACGCGCCGAACCGGCCCGCGCCCACCCTAGGAGGAGCCCCCATGCCCACCCCGCCGTCGCCTCCCCCGGACCGCCCCGACCCGGCGGGAAGCCCGCACGGGGCCCCGCCGCCGGCACCGCCCTCCACCCCGCCCGCAACGCCTCCCGCCGCGCAGCCCCCCGCCCCGGCGGCCGCGGTCCCTCCCTCCTCCCGGCCCGCGGCCGCGCCGCCCACGACCCCGCCCGTCACACCCCCCGTGGCGCCCCCGGCCCGGCCCGCGGCCTCTCCCGGCGCGCCCTCCGCCCCGGTCTTCCGTGCCGCCCCGTCGTCCCCGCTGTGGTTCGGCGGCGACTACAACCCGGAGCAGTGGCCCGAGAAGGTCCGGGAGGAGGACGTCGACCTGATGCTCCGCGCCGGGGTCAACCTGGTGACGGTGGGCGTCTTCTCCTGGGGCCTCCTCGAACCCCGCGAGGGCGAGTACCGGTTCGAGTGGCTGGACCGGACCATGGACAGGCTCGGCGAGGCCGGGATCGGCGTCGCGCTGGCCACGCCGACCGCGTCCCCCCCGCCGTGGTTCACCCTCGCGTACCCCGACGCGATGCCGGTGACCGCCGACGGCACCCGGCTCACGCACGGCAGCCGCGACACCTACGACGTGTGCGCCCCGGCCTACAGGGAGGCTTCGGCACGGATCGCGCGCGCCCTGGCGGAGAGGTACGCGGGCCATCCTGCGCTGCGGATGTGGCACGTCCACAACGAGTACGGGTCGTGGTCGCACTCGGACCACACCGCGCGGGCGTTCCGCGACTGGCTGCGCAGGCACCACCACGACCTGGGAAGGCTCAACGAGGCGTGGACGACGGCGTTCTGGAGCCAGCACTACTCGGAGTGGGAGCAGATCCTGCCGCCGCGCGCCACGCAGTACCTGCCGAACCCGGCGCACGTGCTGGACTTCCGGCGGTTCCTGTCCGACGAGATGCTCGACCACTTCCTCGACCAGCGCGACGTGCTGCGCGAGGTGCGCCCGGACGTGCCGGTGACCACGAACCTGGCGTTCGGGGACTGGGTGCCGGTGGACCCGTGGCGCTGGGCGGAGCACCTGGACCTGGTGGCGGTGGACGACTACCCCAGCCTGACGGGGCAGGGCGGCGCGGAGCAGACCGCGTTCGCGGCCGACCTGGCGCGCTCGTGGGCGGCCCGGGTCCCGGGAGGGGGCAGGCCGTGGCTGCTGATGGAGCAGGCGGCGGGTGTGACCTACACGGGCGAGCTGACCCGCCCGAAGAGCCCCGGCGAGACGGTGCGGCACAGCCTGGCGCACGTGGCGCGGGGGTCGCGGGGGGCGATGTTCTTCCAGTGGCGGGCCTCCCGGGGCGGCGCGGAGCAGTGGCACTCGGGGATGGTGCCGCACGCCGGCCCGGACTCGCGGATCTTCCGCGAGGTGTGCGAGCTGGGAAGCCTGTTGCCCCGTGTGGCTGAGGCGAGCGAGGCGGAGGTGGTCGCGGACGCCGCCGTCACCTGGGACCCGGAGTCCTGGTGGGCGCTGGGAAGCCCGTCGCTGCCCTCCCGGAGCGTGGACTACCTGGAGTCGGTGCGCCAGGTGCACCGGGTGCTGTGGCGGTCGGGCCGCACGGTGGACTTCGTGCGCCCCGACCGGGAGCTGCCCCGGGTCCCGCTGCTGGTGGTCCCCGCCCTGTACCTGCTGTCGGACGCGGCCGCGGAGCGGTTGGCGCGCTACACCGAGGGTGGCGGGACCCTCGTGGTGACCTACCTGAGCGGGCTCGCCGACCCCTCCGGGACGGTGCGGACCGGCGGGTACCCGGGGGCGCTGCGGGACCTGCTGGGGGTGCGGGTGGAGGAGATGTACCCGATGTTCGCCGGGGAGACGGTCGGCATGGACCTGGGGATGGTCCGCGAGGAGGTGACGACGTGGAGCGAGCACGTCCACCTGGCCGGGGCGGAGGCCGTGGCCAGGTACGCGGGCGGGCCCCTGGACGGGTTCCCGGCCGTGACGCGGCGGCGCTACGGGGCCGGTGAGGCCTGGTACGTGTCGGCCCGGCTCTCGGACCGCGGGTTGGGCCGGGTGGTCTCCGAGGCGGCGGGCACGGGCCCGTTCCCCGAGGACGGGTTGGACGTGGTGCGCCGGGTCGGCCCGGACGGGGCGTGGGTGTTCGTGACCAACCACGACGACCGGCCCCGGCGCATCGACCCGGCCCGGCTGGGGTTGGGGCCGGACGCCGTGGACCTGCTGTCGGGTGCGTCGGCGAAGGGGTTGAACCTGCCGGGGGGCGGGGTCGCCGTCCTGCGCGGGCATCCGGTCACCGGCTGACCGGTGCGGGGCGGGACCGCGCCCCGGCGCCGCCCCCGCCCCGCACCGGCCCACGGCGGGAACGGGTCCGGAACCCGGCCGGGCGGGGCGGGTCCCCGCCACCGGACCGCACAGGGCCCCCGACACCGGACCGCCGCACCGTTGACATTTAGTTGTCTGTCTAGACAAACTGATCGGAGGCCCCTACCCCCAGGAGACACGTCATGAGCGACTACCGGCCCGTGCCCGCGGACAGGTTCACCTTCGGCCTGTGGACGGTGGGCTGGCGCGGCGTCAACACGTTCGGCGACGCGGTGCGGCCCCCCCTCGACGGCGCCGACGCGGTACGCGCGCTCGCCGGCCTCGGCGCCCACGGGATCACGTTCCACGACGACGACCTCGTCCCGCCCGGGAGCTCGGACTCCGACCGCGAGGCGATCCTCAAGCGGTTCCGGGCCGCGCTGGAGGAGACCGGGCTCGCGGTGCCGATGGTGACCACGAACCTGTTCACGCACCCGGTCTTCCGGGACGGCGGGTTCACCTCCAACAGCCGGGACGTGCGCCGGTACGCGATCCGCAAGGTGATCCGCAACATCGACCTGGCGGTGTCCCTCGGCGCCGAGACCTACGTGTGCTGGGGCGGCATGGACGGCGCGGAGTCGGAGGCGGGCAAGAACGACCACGCGGCCCTGGACCGGCTGCGCGAGGCGTTCGACATCCTGTGCGGATACGTCATCGACCAGGGCTACGACCTGCGGTTCGCGATCGAGCCCAAGCCGAACGAGCCGCGCGGCGACGTGCTGCTGCCGACGGTCGGGCACGCGCTGGCGTTCATCAACGAGCTGGCGCACCCGGAGATGGTGGGCGTGAACCCGGAGGTCGGACACGAGCAGATGGCCGGGCTGAACTTCACGCACGGCGTGGCCCAGGCGCTGTGGGCCGGGAAGCTGTTCCACATCGACCTCAACGGGCAGCGCGGGGTGAAGTACGACCAGGACCTGAGGTTCGGCGCGGGGGACGTGAAGGAGGCGTTCTTCCTCGTGGACCTGCTGGAGAGCGCCGGGTACGAGGGCCCCCGGCACTTCGACTTCAAGCCGCCCCGGACCGAGGACATGAGCGGGGTGTGGGAGTCCGCCTCGGCGTGCATGCGCAACTACCTGATCCTCAAGGAGAAGGCCGCGGCGTTCCGCGCGGACCCGGAGGTCGTGGCCGCACTGGAGGCCTCGCGCGTGCCGGAGCTGTCGGTGCCGACGCTGGGCCGGGAGGAGAGCCTGGCCGACGTCCTGGCGGAGGAGATCGACCTGGCGGAGGTCGGGGAGCGCGGTTACCACTTCGAGCGCCTGGACCAGCTCGCCCTGGAGCACCTCCTCGGCGTCCGCTGACGCGGCCCCGGGCCGGGCACCGCGGAGCGCGGAGGGCTCCTGCCGCGGACGGGCCGACGGGTGTTCGCGGTGGAACCGGGCCGACCGGGGCAGCCGTCCGGCAGAGGGGCGGCGTGACCTCGGGCGAGTACGGGAAGCGACCGCGCCCTGACGCTCCGGGAGGGGACTTTGGTCACCGGCACAGGCGGTGACCTGCGGGTAGCCTGGTCGAGCAGAACACGACCGCCCCCTGCCAACAGCCCTGGCAGGGGGCGGAACTGTGTGCGGGACTACTGACCGCTGAGTGCGAGACGCAGTGCGTCCCATTCGCGGACCGGCACCGACAGGTGGCCGGACCCGCGGTTCTGCGTGTCGCGCAGGAGCACGCGCGAGGCGGCGGAAACGGTCCGGGCCTCCACGCAGTGGCCGCCGTTGCCGTTGCCGTAGCTGGACTTCTTCCAGGTCTCGCCCATCGCGTGAACGCGTGCCTCCACGCAGTTCCCGCCGTCGCCGTTGCTGTAACTGGACTTCTGCCAGCTCTGGCCCATCATGCGCTATCGCCTCGAATCTGTTCCATCAGAGACCGTGATGCGGGAACCGGCAGGGCGGCGCTCCTCAGCTCCGCGAAGGTCCGGTCGTAGCTGGCCACGATCTCCGGTTCCTTGAGGGACATGCCCGCTTTGTGGCCTTCGACGTAGGCGAAAGTGCCACGGTCAGGGGCAGAACTAAGCATAAACGCGCCCCCCAGACCGGCGTGGCCCTCTGTGCACATCGGGACGACCTGGAGGGTGATCCGGGGCCGGTGCGACGCCTTGATCAGATGGGTGATCTGGGCCGGCATCACGCCGGGGTCCGAGAAGCGGCGGAGCAGCAGCGTCTCGTCCAACAGCACCGTCACCCTGGGGGGATGGGGTCTCTTGAGGATCTCCTGCCGTTTCAGCCGCGCCGCGACGATCTGCTCGATGGCGTCCGGGGAGGCGTGCGGCGAGCCGATCTGGATGACGGCCCGGGCGTACTCCGCCACCTGGAACAGGCCGGGAACCAGCCCCAGCGCGTACTCCCGGATCTCCACCGCGACCTGCTCCGCCTCGGCGACATCGCGGAAGTAGGTGTTCATCCCGGACGGCGAGAAGGCCGTGTCCCAGGAATTGACGAGAACGTCGTGTGCGATAAGCGCCCTGTCGATGCGTACCACTTGCTCACGCCGTGTCCCTTTGATACCACGTTCCAACTCGCTGACCGTACTCTGGGCGATCACGGCAGCCCGAGCCAGTTCGTGTTGCGTCATACCTGCTTGCAGGCGGTATTTGCGCACCAGTAGACCGAACCGCTCGCGTGCGGAATCCACTTCTCCACACCTCATCGCTCATATCGCTGGATTATCGTTTGTCATCGCACGGCATACGAAAGGCAACGTCTTTCCTAATGAATGTAGACCAGGAAATGCCACAAGTGGAAGAGTCGTCGCCGGGAGGGGCCCGGACCGGCCACGATGCGGCGGCACGGGGTGCTCCCGGCCACCCGTCCACCGGTCGGGAGGTGCGCATCCGAGCCGGAAGGACCGGACACGCGGGGCCGCTTCGTCCACCGAGGAACAGGGTGGGGCGGCCCCCCGGCACGAGTTGGCCCGGAGGCCGGGGACGCAGACGGCCGCCGGGACCAGGGCCCACCTGATGACAGAGACCACGAGGTGAGACGTATGCAGCCTGCCGCCGCACCCCCGGCGCCTCCAGGCCCGGACCCCGAACCCGTTCCGTACCCGCACCGCCTCCGCTTCGAGGAGCGCCACCGGAGCGGCATCGCCCTCGGCCCCGAACCCGACTACCGGACCCTGGACTCCTGGGTGCGCGGAACCGTCCTCGGCCCCGCCTCGGACAGGGTCGCACGCGTCACGGCCGCCCTCGTCTCGAACGCCCACCGCCACTCCCTCAGCGGCGAACCGGGCGGAAGCGTACGCATCGTGATCGACCAGAACCCGTTCCTGCTCACCGTGCGCGTGACGGACGACGGCCCCCGGCCCGGCGCGGAAGTGCCGTATCCGCGCCTGGGAGAGCCCGGCCGGGCCCCGCTCGCCGGCCTGCGCCTGGTCGACGAGCTGACCGTGTACTGGGACTGGGAGTGGGAGTGGCGGGGCACCACGATGGGCCCGCTCACGATCCGCGCCGTGGTCGAGACCCCCTGAGCCGGGTGCGGCGGTCGAGCCCCCACGGCCCCGCCGCCGCATCCCCGCGCACCGACGCACCCGCAGACGCGGGAACCGCACCCGCACCGCCCACCGACCGAGGAGACCGCTCCGTGCCCGCCCCTTCGTCCCTGCCCGACCTCATGGACACCGCCGAGGACCTCCTCACGCCCGGCGAGGTCGCCCGCCTGTTCCGCGTGGACCCCAAGACCGTCGCCCGCTGGGAGAAGGACGGCCGCCTGTCCTCGGTCAAGACCCTGGGCGGACACCGCCGCTACCCCAGGTCGCAGATCACCCACGTCCTGCACGCGGGGACGGGCAGCGGCGAGGTCGTCCGCGCCCTGGAGCAGGTCCACGCCCTCGCACTGGAGGTCGGGGCGGTGGGCGACGCCGGACACATCGCGGCCCTCATCGAAACCCTGCGCACCGGCCACCGCTGACCGCGCCGGGCGGGAACACGTACCACCGGGCCCCGCTGCCGCATCGCCCGGGCCGTGGCCGGGGCCCACAGCCGGAAAAGGTCCCCATCCCCCACACTGTTAACAAAAGTGGCCAATACCGACACCAAGCATTGCCGGGGCAGGGACGGGAGAACCATTCCTTCTTTTCCGAACTCCCTGAACTGCGAGAATCCGAAGGGGCATGATTTTTTTCGCCTCTTCCACGAAAAGCAGCCTCCCCCTCGCCTTTCTCCTCTATCCTGTGACCGAACAGGCATCCCCATCCGCACAATGCCCCGACCGCGTTTGATCGGCACCCGGCGCCGGGGACGGCGAGCCCGACCCCTTTCACCCGAAAGGATTGTCGGCCCGCACCGTTCGGCGCCGTTCTGCCCCGGGCGGGAGCGCGGTGTTCAGGGCCGGGGCGCGGTGCTCTGCCTCGTGGTCAGCCTCGGCACCTGGAGGGTCACCCCCGGGTGCGCGGGCCCCTCGATCTTGTCCATGAGCAGGCCGACGGCACGGGCGCCGACCTCCTCGGCGGGGAGGTCCACCGAGGTCAGCGGCGGGACTCCGGGCGGCACCGGCCCGATGGCGACGACGGACAGCCCCGGGACGGTGCGCCCGTGCTCCGCGAACGCCTCGAGCAGCGGGCCCACCGAGGGTTCGTTGTGCACGATGAGGCCGGTGACCCCGGGGTGCTCCCCGACCAGCGTGCCGACGACCTCGCGGACGGTGTCGGGGGAGCAGGGGTGCGAGGTGGCGACGACCCCGCGCTCGGCCGCCGCCTCCTCGAACCCGGCGACGGTGCGCTCGGCGAACCCCGTGCGCCGCTCGTACACCGACGGGGGCTGGCCGACGAACGCCACCTCGGTGTGTCCCAGGTCCGCCAGATGGTGCACGCATGCCGCACCGGCGGCCGCGAAGTCCAGGTCCACGCAGGTCAGACCCTCGGTGTCCTCGGGGACCCCGATCAGGACGGACGGCAGGTCCAGGGAGCGCAGGACGGGCACGCGCGCGTCGTCGGCCTCCACGTCCATGACGATCACGCCGTCCACCATCGCGCTGCCGGCGACCCGGCGCAGCCCGTCGGGCCCCTCCCCCTGGGTGAGGAGGAGGACGTCGTGGTCGAAGGCGCGGGCCGCGGTGACCACGGAGACCGCGAAACGCATCGCGACGGGGACGTGGACGTCCTCGCGCAACGGGATGACCAGGGCGATCACGTTGCTCCGGCGGCTGGCGAGCGAACGGGCGCCGGCGTGGGGCTGGTAGCCGAGCGCGTCGATGCTCTCCCGCACCCGGCGCGTGGTGGCCTCGGAGATCGAACGCTTGCCGCTGAGGACGTAGGAGACCGTGCTGGGCGACACTCCGGCGTGCCGGGCCACATCGGAGATCCGCAAGTGCCGTCCCGTCCATTGTCGAACCGGTTCGAAGAGATGTTACGCACCGCGCCGAACCGGCGCAATGCCACGCCATCATGGCACGGAGCCGGTGTTTCCGGGGTGGACCGGGGCGAATCCGGCGCCCGGCGCGGAGGAGGCCGGCCGCGGAACGGCGTGCCGATCGGGGCCGCGGGTCGGGAGCCGGACGCGCATGCGGTGCCGGGGTGGAGGCCGGTGCGGTCCCCTGTGGCCGGAATCAGCCAGAACCGGGTACGGAGCACACACCCGTCGTTAGGGTCGGGATGTCCTGCCCCTCGGAGGCCCCATGTCCAGCACCCCCCTGCTCACCGTCCTCCTCTCCGCGCTGACCGTCCTCCTGTTCGCGGTCCTCGGCCTCGTGGTCCTGGTCCTCGCCTTCGCGGTGCCGTCCGGCCGCAAGGGGCTGGTGGCCGCGAGCGGCTCGCTCATCACCGTCGGAGCGCTCCTGGGCGGGCTCGTCCGGGCCGGCGGCCACTACGTCTTCACCGACCCCGGGTACGGCGCCGTCCCCCCGCTCCTGTTCACCCTGGTCTCCCTCGTGCCCGGCCTCGTGTCCGCGGCGGGGCTGCTCCTCCTGGTGGTCGCGGCGACCAGGCGCGTCCCGGACCCGCACGGTCCCCCCGGAACGCCGCATCCCCCTGTCCCTCCGACACACCGGGCGTCCTGAGGAGGCCGACGTGTACATCCTGAGCATCCTCGTCACCGGCGTTGTCGTCGCGGGACCGGTCGCGGCGGTCGGGGTCGTCGCCCTCGTGCGCGCCCGCAGGGCGCCCCGCTCCCCCGGCACGGTGCGGACCGCCGGCGCCCTGTTCCTCGCCGCCGCCCTCCTCCAGGCCGTCGGCGCCCTCCTCCCCCCGGTACTCATCGCCTCGGGGCTGCCTCCCGACCGGTACCTCCTGCTCAGCGGCATCGCGCCGATGGCCCTCGACGTCCTCGACGCCCTGCTGGTCTGCGGGGCCGTCGTCCTGCTGGTCGTCGCCCTGATGCGGGCGGGGCCCGGTCCGGCGCGGGGACCCGGGTACCCGGGGGCGCCGGCCCCGGGGCCGGGACGGCGACCGCGTCCGGGTCCCCGGGGGCGGCCGAGCCCCGGCCACGCGGCTCCGGGCCGTGCGGCCTCCGCCGGGTACGGCCCGCAGCCGGTGTACGGCGCTCCGGGCCCAGGCGTCCCGGGCCCCGACCGCGGTGTGCCGTACGGCGACCGCGGCACGGACACCGGCGGGAGCGGTGGCGACGGCGGCGGTTCGGGCTGGGGCGGCGGTGACGGCGGCGGACACAGCGGCGGCGGTGGCGGAGGAGGCGGCGGGGACGGAGGAGGAGGCGGCGGGGACGGAGGAGGAGGCGGCGGGGACGGAGGAGGAGGCGGCATGTGACCGCCCCGAGCGGGTGCGGGGCCGGGGCAACGGGTGACGTCCCCCGGCCGGGCTCCGCCCCGGCCGACCCCGGACACCCGCGCCGACGGACCGGCGCACCCCCTCCTCCGGCCGCCGGGTCCGCTGCCGGGGGCGGGCGTGACCGCTACCGGGCCGGATCCTCTCCGGCACGCCGCTCGTAGCGCGAGCGGGCCAGGCTGTGGGCGGTGACCAGCAGGTCCCGCACGGCCGGCTCCGTTCGCGGACCCGGTTCGACCACGGACAGCCACCCCAGTGCCCCGTAGACGGGGTGGGGGACCAGGGCGTCGGTCTCGCTCGGGTCGGCCCCGTCCGCGGCCGCGTCACGCGGCTGGCGTCCCGTCCGCTCGACGAAGGCGTCCTTGCCGGCGGAGATGTTCAGGCGGAAGGCGCCGGGGCGGTCCAGGCGCGACGACGTGTCCTCCGGGTAGTCCTTCGTCACGATCGTCGCGAACGGCTGGGTCGTCCGCGGGACCTCGCCGTCGGGAGCGTAGTAGAAGAACGTGTCGCCCCAGCTGAGCTCGGGCGAACCGTCCCCGGGCCCGGGCCGGAGGGTCAGAACCCCGTCGAGGCCGCCGACGAATCCCATGATCTCTTCTGTGGTCATGCCTTCTAGTATTTACTTCATGTGCTTGTGGAGACTTGGCCCCAAGGAAGCCCAGGCAGTCCGGTGAGAAGTCGCAAGTCGGCTGTTCTGCGAACCGTGGACGTCGCACGCCGTGCCGGGTACTCGGTCCAACAGGTGCGCAACCTCGAACGGGACGGTGTGCTGCCGCCGATGCCGCGCACCGGGTCCGGCTACCGGGTCTACGACGCGTCGCACGTGGGTTCCGCGCTCGCCTACCGGGCTCTCGCGCACGGCACGGGGCCCGTGGAGGCCAAAAGGATCATGCGGGCGGTGCACGCGGGCCCCGGCTCGGAACCGCTCGCACTGCTCGACGCGGCGCACGCGCGGCTCCACACCGAGCGCCGGGACCTCGCTCTGGCCAGGACGGCCGCCGGCCTGATCTCCGCCGAACCGATCGGTGACGTGCGCCCCTCGGACGCCATGGGCATCTCCGAGCTCGCCGCCGCACTCGGCGTGCGCCCCTCGACACTGCGGCACTGGGAGGCCGAAGGCCTCGTCGCGCCGCCCCGCTCCTCACCGCGCGGTCCGCGGCGGTACCTCCCCGACGACGTCCGTGACGCGCGGATCGTCCATCAGCTGCGCCTGTCCGGCTACCGTGTCGCCACGCTGCGGGCGATGATGCCCGAACTGCGGCACGCCCGCCGGTGGGAGGAGGTGGCGACCGCGCTGGACGCCCGGGACGCGAGCATCGACGCCCGGTCGAGGTCCCTCCTCGACGGCGCCGCCGCCCTCGCCGCGCTCGTCGTCCGGGTGGGGGAGCGGCCTCCCGGGGCGGACGGGGACCGGCGCGGGTGAAGCGGGCCCCGTGCGCCGCCGGCCACGGGGGTGGGGGTCCCCCGCCCCCTCCCCTCCCCCCGCCCCCCGTTCCTCAGTCCTCCAGCCGGATCGTGCCCGCGCCGCCGTCGATCGTGATGGTCCCTCCGTCACGGACCAGCTCGGTGACGCCGGGCACGCAGATCACGCAGGGGATGCCGTACTCCCGGGCCACGGTCGGTCCGTGCGCCACCGTCGAACCGGTCTCCACCACCACCCCGCCCGCGGTCATGAACAGCGGTGTCCATCCCGGGTCGGTGGTGGGCGCGACCAGGATCTCCCCCGGCCCCAGCGACGCCCCGACCGGGTCGTGGACCACCCGGGCCACACCCGTCGCGGTGCCGGCGGACGCGGCCACCCCGAACAGCACACCGTCTCCCGCGTCCCCCGTGGAGAGGGCGGGGAGGGTCGTCTCCACGTCCGTCCCGTCGGACAGCAGCACGGGGGGCACCCTGCGGCGCCGCCGCTCCCGCGTGTACACCGCCCGGCGCTCGGCGACGAGCTGTCGCCGGTCCGCCCCGTCCAGCGCCGCCCGGGCCTCCTCCAGATCGAGGAACATGATGTCGTCGGGAGCGTCCAGCCTCCCCTCGGCCACCAGGGCCTCCCCGACCAGGAGGAGCTGGCGCCGCATCTCCCCGATCGCGAACAGCCACGCGAACTTGGGGTACTCGCGGAGTCCGGACAGTGCGCGCGCCCGGTCGAAGAAGAACGCGGCCAACCGGGCCCGCACCGGTCTGGACTCCATCGCGCGGCACACCAGCTCGTCCCGCATGCGTTCGGCCTCCGCCGCCGCGCGGGCGAAGCGCCGGTCCGGCGCCTGGTCGGGGTCGTCCACCCGCAGGTAGTTGGCGATCACCCCGAACAGCGGCGCGGGGTCCTCCGCCCAGCGGGGCACGCCGACGTCGATCTCGGCCGCGCCCCGGTGGCCGTAGCGTTCCAGGAAGCCGCCGAGCCCGAACTCGGGCAGCTCCCCGGCGCGGTACAGCTCGGCCAGCCGCCCGGGGGGCGTCTCCCCGAGCAGGGCGCGGTGGGGGCCGGCCTCCTCCGCGAGGCGCCACAGCGCCAGGTCCATCTCCGTGGTGACGTTGTGCGGCATGCCCCCGAGGACGGTGGCGACCTCCCCCGGGGCCGCCACGCCCCGGAGCAGGAGCTCGGGTGCCTTGGCGGAGAGGATGCCGGTGTACAGGGCCCCCAGCATGGGGGTCATACCGCCCGTCATCACCGGGACCTGAACCCCCTCCGCGAAGGCCAGGCGCTCGCCGGCCGTGACGACGCCCCTGGAGGACTCGGCGATCTGCCGTCGGATCTCGGGCCCGGCCCGCAGGACCCGGCGCCTGGCGTCGTCGGGGAAGGCGAGGGCGGTCGCCGCCCCCGCGACGAAGTCGCGTGTGAGCGGCGCGACCCCGGCGACGATCCGGGCCACGGCGCGCGGGTCGACGCGCCCGCCGCGCCGGGGCGCGAACCGGGGGTCGGCGAGGAGCGCGCGCACGGACGCGGCGGTCCGGGGGCCGTAGACGTTCATCAGCCCCGGCAGGAGACCCCGGATCACCCGGTTGCGCAGGAACGGCGTGAGGTCGAGGTAGAACCTCCCGCCCACCTCGGCGACCGACCGCTCCCACGCGCCGCCCCTCGACGCCCCCACCGCGCGGAACCACGCGAGGCCGGCCACCCGGAGCCCGGAGAACCCCATGGGGGTGAAGGGCCGCAGCATGCCCTGCATGTTGCCGGACTCGAGGTAGGCGCGCGGCCCGTCGGAGGGCGGGGGGAGGGGGAACAGGGTGGTGATCGGGCGGGACTGGAGGATCCAGGCGGTCCCGTCGTGGTCGACGGCCCACTCGACGTCCTGCGGAGCGCCGAAGTGGGCCTGGAGCCGTGTGCCCGCGGCCCGGAGCCCGTCCACCTCCCCGGGGGAGAGGCAGCCGTCCGGGGGCCCGTCGGTGCTCCCGTCGGGGCGGACGACGTAGTGGTCGGGCTCGGCCCTGCCGTCCACGACGGCCGTGCCGAGCCCCGGCACGGCGTCGAGGACCGTCTCCCCGCGGGTGCCGGTGACCGGGTTGGCGGTGAACAGCACCCCGGCCGCCCGGGGGCGCACCATGCGCTGGACGATGACGGCCATGCGCACGGAGGCGTCGTCGATGCCGAGGTCGCGCCGGTAGGCGACGGCGCGGTCCGTCCACAGGGAGTCCCGGCACCGCCTGACGGCGTCGAGCACGTCCTCGACGCCCTCGACGTCGAGGTAGGTGTCCTGCTGTCCGGCGAAGGAGGCTTCCGGCAGGTCCTCGGCGGTGGCGCTCGACCGGACGGCCACGGGCCCGCCGCCGAGTGCCGTGTAAGCGGCGGCCACCTCGTCCTCGGGCACCGCCCCGGAGGCGTGCGCCGCGGCGGTCACGCAGAAGCCGGGTGGAACCCTCTCACCCGCCCTGATCACCTCGCCGAGCCCGGCGGCCTTGCCGCCGACCGGCCCGGCCGGGTCCGCGTCGATCCGATCCAGTGGAATCACCGGCACGGCCGTCACCTCCGTCTTCCCGTCCTCCTCCATCCTTCCCCGCGGGAGGGGGGTGCACCGGGTTTTCCACAGGACGGGTTCGGGTCGTCGCCCCCTCCCCCGTCGCCGGGCGGGCCGGGACGGGAGGGGAGGGCCCCGCCCCCGGCTCCCCGGGGAGGGGGCGGCTCCGCCGCGCACGGCGAGGGGAGGGCGGCGGCCCGGAAGGCACGGCACCGCGGAATCCATGGAAGCCGCGGGAGCCGCGGACGGACCGGGGCCGCCCGTACCGGAGGGGATACGGGCGGCCCGGCCTCACCGCACGTCCTCCAGCTCCTGGAGGAGGCGGCGCCTGGAACGGGCCCCGACCATCGTCATCACGGGCGCGCCGTCGCGGAAGACGAGCATCGTGGGCGTCCCCATCACCCGGTAGGCGCGCGTGGTCCCGGGGTTGGCGCCGACGTCCAGCCTGACCACCCTGATCCGGCCGGCCGTCTCGGCGGCGACCGCGTCCAGCACGGGCACCATCTGCCTGCACGGCGGGCAGTGGTCGGAGGTGAACTCCACCAGGACCGGCCGGTCCGCCCCCAGCACCTCGTCGTCGAAGGTCGCGTCCGTGACCTCGTCCAGCCCGGTCGTACCGTTCATCCGTGTCCCCTCGTCTGGCACAGCGGCTCGGGCGCGGCGGACCTGTCCGCCTCGGCCCGGGCCAGCTGTGCGCCCACCTGGGCGCGTACCGCCCCCAGCCGTCCGATCAGCGCGTCGAGCTCGGCCAGTTTGTCGCGGTAGACGTCGAGCGAGGCGGGGCAGGAATCCCCTGTCGGGTTGCCCTCCCGCAGGCACTCCACGAACGGCCGGGTCTCCTCCAGTCCGAAGCCGAAGTCCTGGAGCGTGCGGATCTGCTCGACCAGCCGCAGGTCCTCGTCGTCGTAGACGCGGTAGCCGTTGACCGCGCGGCGGGTGGGGAGCAGCCCCCGGGACTCGTAGTACCGCAGGGTCCTCGTGCTGACCCCCGCGCGTTCCGCGAACTCTCCGATGCGCATGGACGCCACGCTAGACCTTGACGTCCGCGTCAGGGCAAGGGAGTTCGGGGCCGGTCCGCCCTGCCGCGGCCGGGGCGGGGACGGGAGGAGGACCGGGGACAGGACCGGGGCGGGCGCCGGGACGGGAGGAGGGCCGGGGCGGGACCCCGGGTTCAGGCGGGGCGGTGGTACACCAGCGAGTACCGCCAGAACAGCAGCCTGCGCAGCCGGGCCCCGGGCAGGTGCCTGTCGACCGCCTCGGCGATCTGGCCCATGTCCATGTCGGGCTCGCGGACGGGCATCTCGGCCGTGGGCCCCACCTTGTGCAGGTCGGGCGTGCCGGTGAGGACGCGCGCCAGTCCCAGGCCGACGCCGATCGCCCACTGCGGGCCGAGCGCGGCCAGGCCCACGGCCGCGTCGGTCCCGCCGCGCTCCCGGTAGTGGCCGAGGACGGCCAGGGTCCCGCCGGGGGCGAGGGCGGACGCCATCCGTTCGAGGGACGGCCCGAACGGCATGTGGTGGATGCTGGAGACCGCGCTGACGAACCCGTACCCCGCCGGGTCCAGTTCGGCCTCCTCCAGGGAGGCCACCCTGTAGTCGACCGGCAGCCGGGGCGGTGTCAGCGTCCGTGCGAGGTCGATCATCCGGCTCGCCGGGTCGATGGCGTCCACGGCGAACCCCCGGGTCGCGAGGACCCGGGCGAACCTGCCGCCGCCGCAACCGACGTCGAGGGCCCGGGGCCGCGCGCGGAGCGCGTCGCGCGAGGGCCCCGGGGCGCCCCGGCGGCCGGCGGGCGGGCCGTGCCCGGGCACCTGGCGCAGGAGGTGATCGTGGTAGTGGCTGTTGTGGTCCCACGAGAAGTCGACGGGACCCAGGGGGAGAAACCGGCTCATGCGGCCGGAGACTACCCGGCCTGCCGCTTGGCCTCCAGTGCCTCCATGGCAGCGACGGCGGTGGCCACGGTCTGGTGGACCGGGACCTGGCGGTGCAGGCCGACCAGGCGGACGACCTTGGTGACGCGTTCGTTGAGGGCGGCCAGTGCCAGCGATCCGCCCATCTCGCGAACGGTCCGGTAGGCGTTGATGATGACGTTCAGGCCGCTCGAGTCCATGAAGTCCAGACCGGACAGGTCCAGGATCAGCCACGGACCGTGGTCCTTGACGGCGGACTGGACGTGTTCCTGGAGGTCGGCGGCGGTCGCGATGTCGAGTTCTCCCTCGATCGCGACGATGACGCTGCGGCTCTCTACCCGCGTGCTCAGCCCAAGCCTGTGCACGTTCACTCCTCCCGGCCCCACATTGAGATGGTGAGGGGTCCCTCGCTTAACCATACGCAGACAGGCGAGTCGCGCCCACCCGGCCCGGCGCCACTCCCACAGAACCGGACCACCGGGGGCAGGACGCTTGCGCGTCCGCGAGTCTGGTAGGTCGTTGGACACACACGGTATAAGCGAACCGCCCGTTCGGGAATGGCATAGGGCAAGAAATTTTCGCCTCGTGGGCACGAACCTCCCTCCGGCCAGGTGGTATCACCCGTTTACGCTGGGTCATTTCACGACATGGAGCCCCTGCGGCCGCACCCGCGTCGAGCACCGGCGCCGAGACCCCCGATCCGGTCACCGTGTGTTCACCCCTTCGGGGAAGCGTCACCCTGGGTGAAGGCCTCCAGCAGGGTGAGCGCCGCGAGGGTCGCCGTCGTCTCCCCCGAGCGCACCCCCTCCTCCGTCCCCGGGATGAGGGAACTCACCCCCGGGTCCCTCAGGAACGAGTCCATCAGCCTGTCCCGCACCTGGTCCCACATCCAGCTGACGCCCTGGTCCCGGCGGCGCTCCCCGAGGGCGCCGTCGGCCTCCAGCGTCCGGCGGTGCCGCAGGACCGCCTCCCACACCTCGTCCAACCCGTCCCCGGTGAGGCCGCTGCACGTCAGCACCGGCGGGCGCCACCCCGGGTGCACCGGCTGGAGCAGGCGCAGCGCGCGCGACAGCTCGCGGGCCGCCTTGCGGGCGTCGTCGGCGTGGGGTCCGTCGGCCTTGTTGACCGCGGCCACGTCGACCAGTTCGAGCACGCCCTTCTTGATGCCCTGGAGCTGGTCGCCCGTGCGGGCCAGGGTGAGGAAGAGGAAGCAGTCCACCATGGCGGCCACGGCCACCTCGGACTGGCCGACGCCCACCGTCTCGACGAGGACCACGTCGAACCCGGCCGCCTCCATCAGCAGCATGGTCTCCCGGGTCGCCCGGGCGACGCCGCCCAGCGTCCCCGCCGTGGGCGAGGGCCGGATGAACGCGTTCGGGTCGACCGCCAGGCGGGCCATCCGGGTCTTGTCCCCCAGGATGCTCCCGCCCGACCGCGTGGACGACGGGTCGACGGCGAGGACGGCCACGCGGTGCCCGGCGCCGGTCAGCCGGGTGCCCAGCGTGTCGACGAAGGTGGACTTGCCCACGCCCGGCACCCCGGTGATCCCCACGCGGTGGGCCTTCCCGGTGTGCGGGAGCAGCCGGACGAGGAGTTCCTGGGCGGACCGGGCGTGGTCCGGACGGCGTGACTCCACCAGGGTGATCGCCCGTGCCAGCGTCGGCCGGTGCCCGGACAGGACCCCCTCGGCGAGGGCGGCCACGTCGACCGGCCGCCTCCCGCCTCCGCGCGCCCCCGGTGCGGATCCCTCGTCGCCCACGCCTTCTCCCCTTCCGGCCCCTCGGCCCCCGTCGCCGTGCCGCCCGCGCTGCCGACGGCCCGCTACAGCTCCTCCCCGTGGCCCCCCAGCCGCTCCTCCAACTGGTCGAGCAGGTCGACGGCGGCCTCCGCGATGACCGTCCCCGGGGGGAAGATCGCCGCCGCGCCCGCCTCGCGCAGGGCCGAGAAGTCCTGCGGGGGGACGACCCCGCCGACCACGACCATGATGTCCTCCCGCTCCAGGGCGGCCAGCTCCTCGCGCAGGGCCGGCACCAGGGTCAGGTGCCCCGCCGCCAGCGAGGACACGCCGACCACGTGCACGTCGGCCTCCGCGGCCTGGGCGGCGACCTCGGCCGGGGTCTGGAACAGCGGACCGACGTCCACGTCGAAGCCCAGGTCGGCGAACGCGGTCGCGATGACCTTCTGGCCGCGGTCGTGGCCGTCCTGCCCCATCTTGGCGACCAGGATCCGGGGGCGGCGGCCCTCCGCCTCCGTGAACTCGTCCACCCTCCGGCTCACGCGCTCCATGAGCCCGGCCGCGTCCGCGCTGCCGGCGGCCTCGTTCCTGTACACACCCTGAATCGTACGGATCTGCCCCGAGTGGCGGTCGAAGACCTTCTCCATGGCGTCGGAGATCTCGCCGACGGTGGCCTTGGCGCGTGCCGCGTCCACGGCCGCGGCCAGGAGGTTGTTCGTCAGGGACTCGTCCGCCCTGGACTCGCGTCCCGCCGCCTCCGTGAGGGCGGCCAGGGCGCGGCGCACCCCGTCCTCGTCCCGCTCCTCGCGCAGGCGGCGCAGCTTGTCCAGCTGCTGGGCGCGCACGCTGGAGTTGTCGACCTTGAGGACGTCGATCTCGTCGGCCGTGTCGGGGCGGTACTTGTTGACGCCGATCACGGGCTGGCGGCCCGAGTCGATGCGCGCCTGGGTGCGTGCGGCGGCCTCCTCGATGCGCATCTTGGGCAGACCGGCGTCGATCGCGGCGGCCATGCCGCCCGCGCCCTCCACCTCGCGGATGTGCGCCCACGCCTTCGCCGCCAGCTCCTGGGTGAGGCGTTCGACGTAGTAGCTGCCGCCCCACGGGTCCACGACCCGCGTGGTGCCGGACTCCTGCTGGAGCAGCAGCTGGGTGTTGCGGGCGATCCGCGCGGAGAAGTCCGTGGGCAGGGCCAGGGCCTCGTCCAGGGCGTTGGTGTGCAGCGACTGGGTGTGCCCCTGGGTGGCGGCCATCGCCTCCACGCACGTGCGGGCCACGTTGTTGAACACGTCCTGGGCGGTGAGCGACCAGCCCGAGGTCTGGGAGTGGGTGCGCAGGCTCAGCGACTTGTCCCCGGTCGCGCCGAGGTCCCTGACCAGGCGCGCCCACAGCAGGCGCGCGGCGCGGAGCTTGGCGACCTCCATGAAGAAGTTCATGCCGATCGCCCAGAAGAACGAGAGGCGCGGGGCGAAGGCGTCCACGTCCAGCCCGGACCTCCGGCCGGCGCGGATGTACTCGACGCCGTCCGCGAGGGTGTACGCCAGTTCCAGGTCGGCCGTGGCCCCGGCCTCCTGCATGTGGTAGCCGGAGATGGAGATGGAGTTGAAGCGCGGCATCCGCTGCGACGTGAACGCGAAGATGTCGGAGATGATCCGCATCGAGGGCTGCGGCGGGTAGATGTAGGTGTTGCGGACCATGAACTCCTTGAGGATGTCGTTCTGGATGGTCCCGGACAGCTTCTCCGGGGGGACGCCCTGCTCCTCCGCGGCGACGATGTACAGCGCCAGGACGGGCAGCACCGCCCCGTTCATCGTCATGGACACGCTCATCCGGTCCAACGGGATGCCGTCGAACAGCTGGCGCATGTCGTAGATGGAGTCGATGGCCACGCCCGCCATGCCGACGTCGCCCGCCACCCGGGGGTGGTCGGAGTCGTAGCCGCGGTGGGTGGCCAGGTCGAAGGCGACGGAGAGCCCCTTCTGCCCGGCGGCGAGGTTGCGCCGGTAGAAGGCGTTGGACTCCTGGGCGGTGGAGAAGCCGGCGTACTGGCGGATGGTCCAGGGCTGGTTGACGTACATGGTCGGATACGGGCCGCGCAGGTACGGCGGGATGCCGGGGAGGCCGTCCACGAACTCCAGGCCCGCGCGGTCCGCGGAGGTGTACAGGGGTTTGACGGCGATGCCCTCGGGGGTCTCCCACTCCAGGGCGTCCGCGGCCTTGCCGGTGGCGGACTCGACGGCCTCCCGCCAGGCGGCGGGAGCGGTGGGGACGGCGCCGGACGGTTCCGGGGCGACGGCGGAGAAGTCGGGGATCATGCGTGCGCCCCCTGGGCTTTCGCGGGTGGAACGGGCGGCTCGGTGGCCAGGACGTCGACCAGGTCCGTGAGCAGGGCGACCGCGTCGCAGCCCCGGTGGGCGAAGGCGTCCACCCCGGCCTCGCGGTAGGCGTCGCGCGGCGGTCCCGCGAGCAGCACCCTGCGGGCCCCGGCGCCCTTCAGCGCCCGCGCGACCGCCTCGGCCTGCTCGCCGTACACCCTGTCCGAGGAGCAGATCACCGCGACCCTGCACCCGGAGGCGGCGAACGCCCCGGCGGCGGCGTCGGCGTCGGCCAGCGGTCCGGGTTCATGCACCCCCACGCCGCCCGCGGCGAGGAGGTTCGCGGTGAACGACGCGCGGGCCGTGTGCGCCGCGACGGGCCCGAGCGTGGCCAGGAACGCCGTCGGACGCGTCCCCGTCCTCGCCTCCTGGGCATCGCCGCGGTCCCGCAGCGCCTCGAAGTCCGCGGCGTACCGGCGGACCGGGAACCAGGTCCCGGCCACCGCGGCCGGGTCGGGCTCGCGGACCAGGCGCTTCTCGGCCGGGTCGGGGTACTCGCTGACCCCTGTCAGCGGCGCCCTCCGGTGCGCGAGGTCGCGGCGGCGGCGCTCCCACACCTGGTCGACGCGCTCGCGCAGCGAGCCGTCCGCGACGGCCTCGGCCGCGCCGCCCGCCGCCTCGAGCTCCTGGAAGAACTCCCAGCCCGTCCGGTACAGGTCTCCGGTCAGGGCCTCCACGTAGAACGAGCCCCCGGCCGGGTCGATCACCCGCGCCAGGTGCGACTCCTCGATCAGGAGCGACTGGGTGTTGCGGGCGATGCGGCGGGCGAAGTCGTCCGGCAGGCCCACGGCCGAGTCGAACGGGGCGACGGTGACCGCGTCCGCGCCGCCGACCCCGGCCGCGAAACACGCCACGGTGGTGCGCAGCATGTTCACGTGCGCGTCGCGGCGGGTCATCATCGCCGCGGACGTGGCGGCGTGCAGGCTCATGGAGCGCCGGCCGGCGGGCACCCCGCTGGCGGCGAGCACCTGGTTCCACATGCCGCGGACCGCCCTCAGCTTGGCGATGACGCTGAACTGGTCGGCGTTCGCAGCCAGGCGGAAGCCGATCCGGGAGGCCGCCTCGGCGACGTCCAGCCCGGCCGCGTGCAGGGCCCGCAGGTAGGCGGTGCCCGCGGCGATCGCGAACCCCAGCTCCTGCGCGTCCGAGCCGCCCGCGTTGTGGACGAGGGTGCCGTCCGCGACGAACAGGCCCAGGCCGGGACGCTCCCGGGAGAGTTCGGCGGCGAGGCGGGCCGGGTCCATGACGTCGGGCCGCTCGCCCGCGCGCGCCGCCACGGTCAGGGGGTCGATACCGAGGTGGGAGACGATCCGGCCGTCGGGCACCCCCGCGTCCGCGTGCGCGCCGAGCAGCGCCGCCGCGGCGTCGGCGTGGTCGGCGCCGGGTTCCAGGACGACGGGCGCGAGGTCGAGGTGGACGTCGGCGAGGGCCTCCCCGAGCGCCGGGGGCGGCAGGCCCGCGCCGCCGACGGCGATCCACAGCGAGCCGACACCGTTCATGAGGTCGGCGTGCAGCCGGCGGCGGAGGACGGCCGGGTCGGCGTCGGTGTGGCGGGCGCGGATGTCCCAGCCGTCGGGCCCACTGCCGCCGGGCCGGTAGCCGCGGGTGAAGGGGGGCAGTCCCGGGAAGCCCGGGTCCGCGGCCGGGGGCTCCGAGGTGTAGAGGGGCTCGATGTCGAACCCGTCGTAGGTGTGCGTGGCCAGCGCCGACTCGGGTGCGTCGGCGAGCTTCTCCTCGGGGACACCGCTCTTGCGCAGCACCCCCGCGACGAGTTCCCGCCACCTTTGTGGGGTGGCGTCGGGAAACCCTTCGGCCAGGTTCGGGGCGCCGGTTCCGGCGGCCCCGCTCTCAGGGACGTCCATACACCGGATGGTAGAGAACCGCGTTCGGTCGCGGGGCCCCGGGGCCCGTGCCGGGCGTGTCCGCGCGGCGGCCGGGTGCTGTGCCCGCGCCCGCACAGCTGGCGGGCGAGGAAGCGCCCGGCCCCGCGGCGGAACGCACCCCTGTTCGCGGGGCCGACGGCGGCGCCCCCTCGGGGGCCGAATGCCCGGCGCGGGCTCCGCGGGCGGGCGGCCGGGAGGAGACCGCCGTCGGTAGCATGACGCGCGTCACACGGCGTCCCGCGCGGCCGCCCCCCGCGGTCCGCGGGACGGAACACGGAGGAGACCCAGTGAAGACCCGCGCCACCACCCTCACCGCCCTCGCGGCCGTCGCACTCGCCACGGGATGCTCCGCCGCCGACACCGGCGGCGCCGGGAACGCCCCCGACGGGGAACAGGTCTCCGGTAGCCGGCTCGACGAGATCCTGGAGAGCGGCACGCTGCGCGTGTGCACCACCGGCGACTACCGGCCCTTCACCTACCTCGACCCCGCGACGGACGATTTCACCGGGATCGACGTCGACATGGCACGCGATCTCGCCGACGACATGGGCGTGGAGGTCGAGTGGGTCCGGACCAGCTGGGACGACCTGATGGGCGACTTCCTCAGCTCCTGCGACATCGCCGCGGGCGGCATCTCGATCAGCACAGAACGCGCCCGGCAGGTGTACTTCTCCGCGGCGCTCATGGAGGACGGCAAGACGCCCATCACCCTGTGCGAGAACGTCGACGACTACCGGACGATCGAGCAGATCAACCAGCCGGGCGTCCGCTCGATCATGCCCAGCGGGGGGACCAACGAGGTCTTCGCCGAGGAGCACTACCCCGAGGGGGAGCTCATCCGCCACGACAACAACACCGTCTTCGAGGAGATCATCGCGGGCAACGCCGACGTCATGACCACCGACGCGTCCGAGACGCTCTGGGCGGCCAACGAGCACGAGGAACTGTGCGCGGTCCACCCGGACGAGCCCTTCGACTACTTCGAGAAGGCCTTCATGCTGCCCCTCGGCGACGAGGTCCTGAAGCACTACGTCGACCAGTGGCTGAACATCGCCCTCAACGACGGCACCTGGGACGGGATCGTCGAACCGTGGTTCGGCGAGGACGTGGAGCTCTGACCCCGGCGGCCGGGGCAGCGCGCCCGCGCCCGGCCCCAGGGGCGCCGGAACGCCGGGTCCCACGCCCTCGGCCGCCCCTCCGGAGGCCCGGTCGTCCCGCCCCGGACCCTGTGCGGGAGCCCGGTAGCCTACCCCCGTGCCCTTCACCCTCAGCCACGTCGCGGCCGTGCTGCCCCTGGCCCGCACCCGGCTCCCCCCGGCCGCGCTGGTGGTCGGTTCGGTCGTGCCCGACCTGCCCTACTACCTGCCGCTGCCCCTTGCCGCGACGACCACGCACGCGCCCGCCGGGCTGTGGCTGGACGTCCTGCTCGGCGGCGCCGTGCTGGCGGTGTACACGTATGCCCTCCGGCCCCCTCTGCACGCCCTGGCGGGCCGGGGACCCGCGCCGGGGCCCGGCGGGACCGGAGCCGGGCGGCCGGTACACGCGGCGGCCCTCGCCGCGGCCGCCCTCGCCGTGGGCACGGCCACCCACATGGCCTGGGACTCCTTCACCCAGACCGGGGGCGCCCTCGTCCGGGCCTGGCCGGTGCTGAGCGCACAGGTCGTGGGTCCGCACCTGCTCTACAACGTGCTCATGTACGCGAGTTCCGCCCTGGGCCTGGCGGTCCTGGCGTGGTGGGCGTGGCGGAGGCGCGGTCGGGTCGGGAAGGGGGACGCCTCCCCCGGAGCGTGCGGCCCCGGCACGGAACGCACACGTGGCCTTCCCGCACCGCGGGTGCGCACTGCCGCGCTCGCCGCCGTCGCCGTGTGCGCGGTGGCGTGCGCCGCACTGAACGGCCTGTCCGAGCGGGCGGCGGTGAGCGGCTACGACCTGGTGCGCTGTCTGCTCGTCGGCGCGGTCACGGGCACCGCGCTCGGTCTCACCGCGTGGACGGCCGCGTGGTGGGGGCGGTTCGTCCCGGCGACACGGGCGGGAGGCCCCTGACACGGGAACCGCCCCTCGTGCGGAAGCCCGTTCGGGGGAGCCGCCGTGCCGGGGTCAGCCGCAGTTGGTGCCGGTGCGGACGCCCCAGCTCCCGGTCGCCTCCGCCGCACCGCCGTCGAACCAGACCGCGACGGGCAGCGAGTCCCGGTTGCCCGCCACGGCGGCGCCTCCGACGGCCGCCCCCGCGAGCAGGAACAGGGCCGCGGCGACGGCGAGCACGGACCACGCCCCGGAACGCCGTCCCCGGGAGGTCCTGCGGGAAACCGTGACCTCGCGCTCCTGCGGCATGTGCACACCGTGCCAGCCCGCGTGGAGCGTGGTGGCCACGGCGTCACCCGCCCCCTGCGGCCGGGTGACCGGGGTTCCGCCCAGGTTCGCCGCCGCCATCACCCCGGTCACGAGGGCCAGGGCTCCGGGCCTGCGCCCGGCGTCCTTGGACAGGGCCTGCCGGGCCAGGTCCGCGAGCGGCCCGGAGAAGCCCTCCATGTCGGGTTCCCCGCTCAGCACCCGGTGCGCGACGGCCGCCGGGTCGCCGCCGCCGAACGGGGGACGGCCGGTCGCCGCGTAGGCCACCAGGGCGCCCCAGGCGAAGATGTCGTCCGCGGTGCTGATCGGCTCGCCCCGGTAGTGGGCCGGGCTGATCCAGCCCGCCGACCCCAGCAGCGAACCGGTGCGGGTGAGCGCCGTCTGGTCCAGTGCCCGGGCGATGCCGAAGTCCAGGACCCTCGGGCCCTCGGGGGACAGGATGATGTTGGCGGGCTTGAGGTCGCGGTGCACCACCCCGGAGGCGTGGATCTGCGCGAGCGCCTCGGCGATGCCGACGGCCAGGGCGACCTGGGCAGCAGCGGGGCGAGTGCGAGCAGGAGCCAGAAGTCCGGCAGGCTGTCCCGCAAGAAGGGCAAGAGCGCATAAACGCCCGTCGGGCCTGAACGGCGCGGGCCCGGCGGGGAAACGCCCCGCCCAGGCCCGCGTACGCTCGCTTCCGGGTGAACAGGCCATGCACTAGGCTCACCCACGCACCACCGGGGCTCACAGGGCGCGTCCTCGCCCCGTCCCGCCCCCTCTCCCTGCTCCCGTCGGACGGGCCGGTGGTGTTCCGCCGTGCCCCCTCCCCAGGTCCCCATGACGCCGGGGCGGAGACCGGAGGTCACGGGCTCCACCAGGAGGGACGCCATGAGTAGGACCAGCCGCCGCGAACCACCGCCGCCGTTCCCGGGCATGCGCGACCTGACGACGCTGTACTGCGGCAGGAGCGCACTCCTCTACCGCGCCGAACGCGAGTCCGACCGTGCCCCGGTGGTGGTCAAGCTGCTGGGGCGGGGTCCCGGCACGGCCGGGCCCGACGAGGCCGGGCTCTGGGACCGGCTCACCCCCGTGCCCGGTGTCCAGCCGCTCCTGTCCTCGGGAGTCACCGGGGCGGGCCGTGCGTTCGCCGTGACGGAGTACCGCGGTGAGGGCGACTACGCCCGCGCCCTGGCCGAGGACGGGCCGCTCGCGGTGGACGAGGTCCTCACCGTCGGCCGGACCGTGGCGCGGGCTCTGGAGGGCATGCACGAGCTCGGCCTGCTCCACCACGCGGTGACCCCGGCCAACATCCTCCGCGGGGCGTCCGGGCCGACCCTGACGGACTTCGGCTCGACCCTGCCCCTGGACCACCCGTTCCCGCCCGTGTACTACACGCGGGCGACCCTGGACCACGCCCCTCCCGAGGAGGTCGCCGGTTCCCGCCCCACCCCCGCGTCGGACGTGTACCGGCTGGCCTCGACCCTCTGGACCCTCCTGGCCGGGCACGCCCCGTTCGCCGGTCCGGGGCAGGAGGAGGCCGGCCCGCGGGAGTACCGCTCCCGGCTGCTGTCGGGCACGCCGCCTGAGATGGACCGCGAGGACGTCCCGGACCGGCTGCGCGCCGCCCTCCTCCGGGCGCTGGCGACCGATCCCGGGCAGCGGACGCCGACAGCCGCCGACTTCGGAGAGGCTCTGGAGCCGGGGCCGACCGAGCAGGGCATCCCCGACGCGGACCTGGACCGGGCCGCCGCCGCTGCGGGGTCCGCGGACGACGGGCCCGAGGCGTCGGCGGTCGAGTCCGTCCCCCTCGCGGCGGCAGCGCTTCCCGCAGAGGCGGGCACCGGGGCGAGCGCGGACCCGGCCTCGGACGACGCCGGGGCGGAAGAGGTCGAACCGGAGACCGCGACCGGGACGACCGAACCGGAGTCCGGTGCGGAAGGGACGGCGAACGGGTCGGAGGTCTTCACCGAGGAGACCGTCGAACCCGACGAGGACACCGGCCACGGCCCGGACGACGACGGGTACACCGACGGCGCCTGGTACGACGACGATGACGAGGACGGCGCCTGGTACGAGGTCGACGACGTCCTGGGCGAACACGGGGACGGCGAGGCCCCGGACGGCGCCGGGGAACCGTCGTCGGCGGACAGCGGACCCGAGGCGGACGCACCCCTCGCGGCGGACAGCCCCTCCGGGACGCACGGGGCGGCCCCGGCCCCGGCGGCCGGATCGGGGGAGACCGGCGAGCCGGTTGCGGCGGCCGACCCGGGCGGCGGGCTCCCGGACGGTTCCGGGACGCACGAGGCGGCCCCGACCGTCCCCCCGGAACCGGTCGCGTCCTCCACGACCGGGCCCCCGTCCCAAACCTCCTCGCCACCGGTTCCCGACCGCGACGAGCCGTCCTCGGACGCGGGGACCGGGGGCCCGGCGTCCGTCCCCCTCGACTCGTCCGCCCTTTCCGCTCCCACCCCGGTCCTCGGCCCCGGACGCGTCGGGGAGGCCAGCGGGGACCCGCACCCGGGCAGCCGTCCGCCGTCGGCGGAGAGGACCGCCCCCTCTCCCTTCTCCTTCGAGGCCATCACACGCGGGGCGGAGCCGCTGACCAACCGGTCCGCGCCCCCGGAGCGGACGTGGAGCGCCCCGAGCGCTCCCCGGACCGCCGACGCCGGCTCCGCCTGGACCGACGAGCGGCACGCGCCCGCGAACGCCGCGGCGTGGGCCCCGCCCTCTCAGCCGGAGCGCCACCGCACGGCGGTGCTCCTCCCCGTCCTGATCGGCCTCGTCCTGGTCACGGTCGTGGCCGTCGGCGCGCTCCTGATCACCGGCCGGGACTCCGGCGCCCCCTCCGCGGAGACGCCTGCTCCGGCCGGGGGCGGAGGGGCCGCTCCGGAGGTTCCCGGGGGCGCCGCGGGAGGGGACGGGCCCGCGGAGGAGGCGGACCCGTCGGCCATCGCCCCGACGGGGGTGGGGGTCGCCGACGACCTCGTGGGCGTCTCGCTGTCCTGGACGGACAACACCGGCGGCTCCGCCCCGCACTTCGTGGTCGGCGGTCCTGTCGGGGCCCGCACCACGTCGATGGCGAACGTCCCGGCCGGGGCCTCCACCGTCGATGTCAGCGGCCTCAACCCCGAGGTCGAGTACTGCTTCCGGGTCGTCGCCGTCCGGTCCACGGACGTCATGGCCCCCTCGGAGGAGGTCTGCACCGACCGGGGCGCGGCGGGCGGCTGACCCCTCCCCGGGCCCTTCGGGGTGGGGACCGACGGCCCGCGCACGAGCCGTCCGCGCGGGCGCTTCTCACGTTCGGCCTGCGGGGCGGGGGTCTGCTGTCTTCGGCGACGCTTCTTCTCCAGGCGGGATCGGGCGGCGTCGGGGGCACTACGCTGCGGCCACCGCCTCGGTGACACGGGGCACGGCGGAGGCCTCGCGGTCGACGTGCTCCCACGCGGCCTCCCGCTCCGCCGGTCCGGCTCGCCGGGCGCGCCTCGCGTACCCGGCACCCAACGCGTCCGCCGTCTCCGCGAGCACGTAGTGCAGGACACCGTCCGGCACGGCCGCGTGGAGCTTGTGGGGACGTGCGGTCCGAGGAAGGTGACCACGTGGACCTCCGGGTGAGGGTGAGGAGGGATGCCGAGGGGCACCGACATCTCGGCGGTACGCCGACGCGGCTGGGCCGAAGGGGGCCCGACGCTGATGCGTCTTCTCCTCGCACCGCCAGAAGGACAACGGAAGACGAATACTTTGGTGCATTGATTCACCTTCATGCACTATTGACCGCACCCCTTCGCGTGAAGGACGGCGCGGCCCTCTCTGCCCCATGCCATCGAAGCAAAGCTGGGATTTCCGACACGCCATAGCGAACACGACTCGCGCACATCGCTGCCAGTGGCCGAGCGGAACACTTTCGCAACAACGGCTGCCACTGCGCGTGCGCGACCCATGACAACACGCCATGCCTCCATGCTCCACCCAAGTTCGCCCCCCGGCGCCACCCAATACCAGAACACAGAGACCAGGAAGGTGATTCGATCCCACCCAGCCCCTTGGAGTTATAAAAAAGTTACATTCGCCTTCTGTCCTTCTCTGCGGCGGGGGCCTAATCTGGTCCCCGACAACCACAGGCACAACATTTATTTGACCAAGAATGCGAGGACCCACGTGGGGGGCGGATGGTTTCTCGGGGCACTTCCCATCGCTTTACAGCTCATCGTCTGGTCGCATACCGTTTTTGGAGGAACCGCACTCACTCTCAGGTTCGCCATTACCTCGATGATCGACACGGCGACCACTCTCACCGACCGCGCCCTGCAAGACGTTCTGAAACCAAAGGATGCCGATAGGTTCTGGCCCGGAACAAAAACAAAAATAAAAGATATCGGCATCGTCCCCAAGAGCAAGCTGCATAAACTCGATATCGAGAAGGCCGAACTGGAGAACGGCCTCAAACCACTTCGGGGAGAGGCTGCAGAAATTAAGCTCCACGCCGATAATGCCAAGATTGAAGAATCACTCATCGAAACCACTTCCAAAAGATACACCAAAGCCCTCGGCGACATAGACAAGATCTCAAAGGGCTTGGGGTGGGAACCCATTGGCGGGAATAAGGAAACCACGACTCCACCCGCAACAAGGGCCCCCCGAAATCCGAATACAACGAGAGTGACTCGGGGAAATAGAAGATACCCCCTCCAAAGAGGAGGAAGAAGGCCCTGATCTCCCCCAAGGCACGAGAAGGGCACCCACACTTCTACAAGAAAAGACCTCATGGACTTCGGTGCGGAAATAATTATCCCTGCTGTCGCGATTTCAACCCTGGCAATTCAGGGCGCCATCCACTTCTTCGCCATGCGATTCGGAATCTATCTGCCAAGTCGAGATCGTCTTGAGAAGGAACCTGATTCCGACGAAGTTCTCCAGGCCCTCCTGCGTTGCAGGTCCCTCCTCCGAGAGAGGGAAGCAACCACTCGGCCCGAGCGCTCACACAATCCTGAAGGAGAATCTGAATCCATTCGACACGGACCATCGGAGGCCGAGAGGTCCAAGAAGTCGAAAACAGTTGAATCCAAGGCTGCAATAGCTGATTTCGCGACCATGACGCCCCCCGCGAAGAGGGAATACAGAGAAACCGCAGTCTGGCCATTTCTCATTCTCGCCATCACCGTTTCCGCCGCCCTCGGATTGTAGTAAGGATGCAACCCATGGTTTTGATCCTGGTCACCACCCTCCTGACCGTGGCGATTTCCCTACTCATTTGGGCTATTTCAGTCCAAGTGATAAACGCCCGCAGGAGGGCAGAGGTCAAGGAAAGAGATAATCTCCTCACGGCCAAGATGAGCCCCCTGAGGGCGGCCACGCTCCGGACTGACATAGCGGAACTCAAGAATGAGCCTCACGTACTGGCCTCCACCAACAAGAAAAACATCGCCGACCAGTTCCTCTCAAGCCAAAAAGGGAAATTGCATGCAAATGAAATCAAGCGAACACAAAGCACTTTGGATCCCGAGATCCAACGCTACGAGAAAGCCGGGATCATCTCCACAAATTTCATCATAAACACGAGCTTGGACTCCACGGAGGAGCAGCGAGCGGCCGCCAGTAGGTGGATCGCCGAAAAAACACGTCTGAGCAATTCCGGAGAAAGCACCCTCCCGGCCGACAATGAACTCAGGAAACTTGCCGAGGCCGGAATCGTCATCAAGCAGCACAGCGAGGGGCCGAACGCAGACCTGGTCGGCGCAAATAAACCAATCCTCGCGATATTCATCGCCACAGTAAACGATATGAACACCTTCGTCTCAGCCATGCTGAAAAAAGCACTGACAGATCGACCAAAACAATTGGAAGATATCGCCGAGAAGCACGGCATCACGCTTCCTTTCCAGCTGGCCCCGAACCAAAATACCCCCGAAGCGACCAAGAAGGAGGGCAAAATTACGGCCCTTGCGGTCGATCCTCAGCAAGCACTCCCGTCATCCGTTCCCTCTTATCTGGCTCCCGCCATAGGGGTCTCCGAGGCCGTGCAATCCCGATCGGCTCAGGAATCGGAGAGGCCCGCCCGGGGTCGACCGGCTTCCCCTGCCAAGACCAGGCCGACCAACGGCCAGACCTGAAGTCCCAGACAGGAACGGACCACCATGGTTCTCATTCTCTGCTTCCTCGCCGGTGCGTTCGTCTTCACCACCTCGTTCCGCAGAGTCGTGGAGTACAGACTGGACGCCCCTTATATCGTGGCCCGCCTCTCAGAGGATCGCGAGCGCACTCGCGTCGCGTTGGTCGGTCTCCGTCGGATGGACGCCCTGCTGGACGAGTGGAACGCTCCTGGGACGGGCCGGAACGACGCCACCGCGGCTCCAGAACGGCCGACGGCCGAGGAAAGGGTGAATCGGATCGAGGCGGAACTCTCCGACAGCCTCGCGGAGGCGGAACGGGCCGCCGACACCGTCCTGGCCACTCTGCCCCTTCGGGAACGTGTGAGGCCGTTCGTGCTGGTGGCGGACGTCTTGTTCCTCGTCATCGGGGCGGTACTGATGGTCGTCAGCCCGATCCTCGGTATCTCCACGATCCTCTGACCGGCCAGGCTGCGACCGGGCCCCGCCTCGCGGTGCTCGATCAGGGCCGGGTCGGGGGCAGAGGCCGCAGCCGGAGCCCCTGGTCCAGAATCTGCCCCAACAGGACCTCACACCCCGCAGCCCTCTCGCCCGGAGCGGCGGAGGAAGTCGGCACCGGACCGTCAGAGCAGCACCGCGACGGCCCCGCCCACGGCCACCCCCGCAAGGAGCACGGCGGCTCCCGCGCACGCGACATCCAGCCGCAGCGCCGAGGCCCGCGCCCGGTCCGAGCGCTCCCGACGGCCGGTGAACGCGGCACTCACCATCTCGACCCGCCGCGCCTCCTCTGCGTCCAGGTGCGCGAGGTCGCGGTCCAGGGCCGCGACGACCGCCACAGGGTCGGGGAGGTCGCCGTCCGCTGCCGTCCGTGCGCCGCCCGGGACGGGCGCTCCCGGACGGGCACCACCGCGTACGCCGCCCCAGGCAGCTTCCACCAGGGAGTACCGGCGCTCCAGCACTCCCCGCCGGAGTGCGAGAACCTCCTCCTGCTCCTCCGTGCCGAGCAGAGCCGCCGAGCGGTCGAACCGGTGGCCCAGCAACCGTCGGACCGACTCCCCGCCGACCCACGCGCACACCGCCACCACGGCGACAGCGACCATCAGGACGACCCCGTCACCCGCTTCCAGCGAGCCCATGACCGTTCCCTTCCTCTCGTCGCACCGCTTCCCGCCGGGCGTCGGCCCCACGGTCCCCTGCCGCGCCGGTGCGGCGCTGCAGGCCCTTGCGCCCCCGCACCGCCTCGGCCATGCTCCTCGGGCTGTCGGTGAGCAAGTTCCGACCGGACACCGCTCCCCGGGTGCGCTCGCGGATCCACGTCTCGTCGACGCGTCCGGCACGGTCCAGGCCCTCCCGGAGAGCCGTGGCCCGTTCCTCCGTGAACGCCGGGGCACGCAGGGGGCCGCTGATCCCGTCCTCGTGCCCGTTGACCCGGTACCACTCCAGTTCCTGGAGGTGACGCCCCACGACCGCGGCCTCCGCCCGCGCCGCGGCGGGAGAGCGGGAGGCGTCCACCACCGGGCCCGCGGCGGTGTCGCGGAGCAGACCGGTCTCCCGGAGGGCGCGGAGGAGTTCTCCCTCCCGGTCCAAGGCGGTGTTGAAGGACTGCGCCGCGCGCCGGGCCCTCTCCTCCGCCGCCGACTGCCGCGCCCGGAGGTCGTCCGCGGTCCGGTGCAGCGTCCCCGCCCTCCGAGCGCTCTCGACCTCGACACGAAGCCGGGGCAGCAGGGTCTCGGCCTCGCGCAGCCTCCGGTTGGCGGCGGCCCGGATACGCTCCGCCTCCGCCTCGACGTGCGCGACTCTTGCCTGTCCGCCCCGACGTGCCTTCTCCAGGCTCCTGCGGAACACGACGGCAGCGGTCGTGAGGACGGACCCGAGGACCGTCCCCGCCGCGATCAGCCACTCCACGGGCCGCTCCCCCCGGAATCCACACCTGCCGTCCCGGCCTCCCGGCTCTCCGCGAGGGGGGAGAGCGCGCTCCGGAGCCGTTGCTCGGCGGAGTCGGGTTCACGCCGACGGTCATCCTCGGCCTCGGCCGTACCGCCCCCCGGTGGCTCCGTGTCCGCGCCCGACAACGCCGCTGCGGTGTCGGACAATAAGTCGCGCCAGGCCCAGAGGTGCCCTTCGAACGCACCGAACTCCGCCGCACGTTCCAGCGAACGCCCGGCATCGGCCGTCAGCGCCTCCTCGGCAGTCCCTCCCGGCGAGTGCACGCCGCGATCCGGGTGCCGTCCGTTCAGGAACAGGCGCGCGGCGGCCAGGAGCGCGGCCGCGACGGCGAGTACCGCGGCGGCGGTCACACGCCCGCCCCCCGGCCCGCCGTCTTCGGGGGAGCGAGGCGCTGCCCACCCCGGAACGGCCTCGCCGCTCCGCGGCGCACGCTCCGCAGGGCCCCGCGCACACCCCCGGGCCGGTCGAGCAGCACGAGCCGCCCGACGGCCCGCTCGGCATCGCCCAGTTTCTCGTAGTGCGCCTGGACCCTCTTCTCACGGGTGGCGGCCTCGTTCTCGGAACGGCTGACCCCCTGCGCGGCCGCGTCGAGCTCCTTGCTCACGGGGATGTCCGCGGAGCGGTAGGCGTCCAGAGCCGCCTGGAGGGCCGTCGCCTCGACCACACGGGGGTCCTGGGAAACCGCTAGGTCGTAGCGCTTGGCCTCCGCGAGCTGTTGATCCGCCTCGCCCCTCCCCTCCCAGCGGGCGCCGAGCGCTACCGAGGCGATGAGCAGGCCGGTCGCGCCGATGAAGGCGCTGCCGATCGTCAAAGCCGCTTGCAAGGGGTCCACCAGCACGCCTCCCGGTCCCGCCCCGCCGGTCCGTCGGGACAGGACCTGTCTACCGGCGCGGCCGGACGGGCCCGGCCTGTGCGGACGTCCGGGCGGTGACGCCGGGGTGAACTCTCCCCCGGACAGGAGGGAGGGGGCTCGCCGCAGGTGTGGGCGGGTCCCCCCGTTCCGTCACCGTGTTCGGGCGGCGGTCACCACTCGTCCTCGAACCAGCCCTCGGGGGACGGGTCGGCGGGGAGGGGGCGCGGGTCCTGGTGGCGGCGCGAGGTGCACTCTCGGAACGGCCCGTTGTCCCCGAGGATGATGCTCATCTGGAAGTCGAGGTGGTCCCGGTACCAGACCGCCATCCCGGTGCCGGCCTCCCACCGCAGGACCTCCCACGCGTGCCACAGCGCCTGGAAGCGCGACACCGCCTCGGCGTGCCGCCACCACTCCTTGCACCAGCGGAACTGTCCGCCCTCGGGGCGGACGTAGACCGGCAGGAAGCGCAGCCGCACGAACTCCTCGACGTTCTTGAACACGGGTTCCGGCGCGGGCTCGCCGTCGTCCTCCGCTCCGTCGTCCACCCCGGCGACGGCCGAGGTGACGTTCGGGGCCTCGCTGGTGAGGCCCCCGCCGACAGGCGCGGCATCCCGGGACTCCTCCTCCAGGAGGTCCGCTGCGTGGTCGTGGGGTTCGGTGCTCATCGTCGGGGCCCTCTTCGCGTTCGTGGTGGTGTCGGCGCCGTAGTGCCGTCGGGGTCAGGAGAGCGGGCGGGCCGCTCCGCCGGTCACCTGGCCGTGGTGGTCCGGGTGTGCGTGGTGGTGACGGAGTGGCGCCTGCGCTGTCCCTCGTGCACGGCGGTCAGCCTCCCCGCCGCGCGTTTCTGCTGGGCCCGGTTCGTGGGAAGGCTCGGTGAGTCGCCGGCCGCGGCGCGGGCCGCCTCGCCCCGCCTGTAGAGGACGCCCTGCGCGCGGGTTCGCGCGACACGGTCGCGCTTGTCCCGGCTCTCGCGCCGCTCGGCCACCCGGGCCTCCGGGTGGCGGGCCCCGTGACTCCCGGCCCCGCGACCGCTGGCTCGGGCCTCGCCCTCCCCGTTCTGGGCCCCGAGGGCACGCGCCTCGTCGGGGCGCAGGACGGCACTCCCGTTCTCACGCTGGGCCCGTCCCAGCTGGGCGCTGGTCACGGGGAGGCGGGAGTCTCCGAGGACCAGGTGCGGCCCCAGTGGCTCCGCGGCGTCGTGCGCCCGCAGGCCCCCCTTGGCCGCGTTGCCCGCGGCGACGGTCTCGGCCCGGTCGGGAAGGCTGTTCGTCGGATACCCGCGCGCCTGGTCCAGGGTGTCGAGCAGAGCGTCCCCCTGGGGGAAGGTGTTCACCGCGCCCGCGGACTCGCGTGCCCGCGCCACCTCCAGGTTCTTCCTGAGGTTCTCGCCCACCCCGGGCAGGTTCTTGTTGGCGGCCAGGTTGGCGTACATGTCACCCATGGCGGACTCCGGCAGCGCGCCGTTCAGTACGGCGACGGACACCGACTCTGCGTCGTCCCGGAGCTTGTTCAGGTCGGCACGGTTGTCCTTGAACCAGGGGACGGCCTTCGCCCAGTACTGCTCCATCGACTCCAGCGGACGGCCGTCGGCCTGCGGTGACGCTCCCGCCATGACGGAGTTGGCGTCGGCTCGGGAGCCCTGCTCGTGCCGATCCACGGAGTCCGCGAGCTGGGGATGCTCCTGGGCCAGCTTCTCGCGGAACCTGTTCTCGACCTCCCTCGCCCCGGGCTCGTTGGAGTTGGCGGCGCTCAGCTGGTGCAGCGCCAGCTCACGGGGGTTCATCCGGTCCAGGTCCAGGGTCTCGTCGAGCCCGCGCCGCCACAGGTGCTCCGGGGGCGTGTCGGGATCGGGCCCCTGGTCCTGCATGCTGACGCGCGCGGCCTGCTCGATCCGCCCGGAGTGGTAGTCGGCGCGCAGCATCTCGTCCACGTCCTGGGGGCGCGTGTTCGCCTGGACCTCGCGGACCCTCTGGACGTCGACGCCCAGGACGTCCGCGACCAGGCGGGCGTCGGCCTG
This sequence comes from Nocardiopsis sp. NPDC055824, assembly GCF_053616335.1. NCBI lineage: Bacteria > Bacillati > Actinomycetota > Actinomycetes > Streptosporangiales > Nocardiopsidaceae > Nocardiopsis > Nocardiopsis sp. NPDC055824. The sequence goes on along the minus strand of NZ_JBSHDN010000010.1, from coordinate 35,038 downwards.
GCGGAGGAGGCCGAGGCCGCCCATCGCGACCTCGGGCAGGTACCCGACGTGCTCCTCCGCGAAGAACTGCTCACCCCTGCTCTGGCTGCTGCGCTTGCGCAGGAAGTGGAACACGCTGCCCCTGGCGAGCGCCCCCGCGTTGCTGATCCCGCCGGGGCCGACGGAGGAGCTGATCGCCGCGAGGAACAGGGCCTCGGCGATGTCCTTGTCCCCGCCTCCGCCGGACTCCGGGCCCGAGGGCGTGAGGAGTTCGGTGAGCCGCGCGCGGTTGCGGCGCAGCTCGTCGGCCTTCTTTCCGCTGATCTGGCCCTTGGGCCGCTGGGGGCTCATACGGTCCTCCTGTCGGGTGGGGTCACGGGGTCGCTGTGCCCTTCCGGCCGGCCGTGCGGCCGCTCTGGACGTGGTGGGGCGCGGGGGCGGTGGCCGGGCGGGCACGCCTGGCGCCCACGTTCCCGATCCTGCGGGAGCGCAGAGAGGGCCTGGTGTTCTGCGTCGGCCCGGAGGAGGAGGGGAGACGCCCCACGCGGGTGCTCTGGGCCGGTTTCATCCGGGAGGACCGCAGATCCGGGCTCGCGGGGTCCGCCGCCTTCATCTCCCTCTCGAACTGCTTCCGCTGGCCGGACGCCTTCGCGGCGTCCCAACGCAGGATCTCCTTCGCGTCCTTCTTCGGCACCTTCCGGTCCTTGGCCAGGCTCTGGAGGTCCTTCACACGGTCGGCGATCCCGTTGGTGTACGCGTCGTGGGCCGTTGTCGCGGCGTCGACGGCGCGGTCTCTGCGGTCCACGGCCGCTCGCACCTGCCCGTCCCGTTGCTGTTCGGCCGCGTGCGTCAGGACGGTGCTGTGCCGCGATGCGGCGAGGACCCGCACGACGCCGGCCTGCACCGCCGCCCGCACGTCCGCGTCCCCCCGGCTCATCGCCTCGGCGACGGCCTTCCTGCCCAGGATCCTCGCCCGTTCCACCTTCTGGGAGTTCCGATCCTTGGCCTTCTGCACGAGCGCCTCACCCTGGGCACTCGCGTCCCTGACAGCGACGGAACCCTTGCCGGCGGCGTCCGCGACCAGCTTGTCGCGCTGAGACTCCGCCCTGCGGATGTTCGCGGAGCCGGTTCGCCGGACCTGCGCCTTCAGACGTTCGGTGCGCTGCCGGGCGTTCGTGATCCGAGCGTTCCGCCTCTCCTGCGCCGCCGCCACGTCCTCCTTGGCCCGGGTCATCGCCTGATGCACCATGAGGGTCCCCGTCTGCTTCGCGGATCGCACCATGCCCTCGCCTCGGGCCCGTGCTCGGGCCACGTGCGCGTCGGCTCGGTGGACGACCTGCCTGAGACGTTCGTCCGCCCTGGCCTGGGCCTTCTTGGCCTGCCGGAGACGGGACCTGGTCCGCATCCGGGTGGGGATGAGCCCGTTGCGGATGCGCCAGCGGACGAAGCGGAAGGCGAGCCGTGCGAGCGGGCGGACGACGAGCATCATGGCCAGGCCTGTGACGGCCCGGAAGAGGGCCTGGGCAATCCGCACGAGGTAGTCCAGCACCCATGCGTTGAACCTGGTGATGGAGGAGAGCGCGGCCCCGGTCTCCGACGCCACGTCTCCGGCCCCGCCGGCGCTCTGGGGCGCGTCCGGGGCCGCGAAGGCCTTGTTCCGGTCGTGGGTCGTGGGCTGCTTGGCGGCGGGCTCGTTCCCCACCTGGGGAGGGGGCGGTTCAGCGGTGGCTGTCGGGGAGGCCATGGTCCCGCTCCTTGCCGGTCGGTGCTGCTGGGTCGAAGGTTCCGGTGCGCGCGGCGGAGGGCGTGTGCTCAGGCACCCGTTCCCCTCCCGCGCCGTCCCGCCGGACCCCGCCGTCGTGCCGCGGGCTGGACGGTGGTTTTGCCGGTGGCGGCCCCGGGCGCCCTCCCGGGCCGGTCGTGCAACGCGGGGCGGGGGTCCGGCACGGGACCGGTCACCGCGCGCGCTCCCGGCACGTCCACCGCACGGGGCACGAAGGGGTCCCCCGTTCTCTGGCCGGGATCCAGGTGCACACGGCTCTTCAGGGCGCTCATCCGAGCTTCGTACTTGCGCCAGGC